>DALYIB010000118.1:4240-8425 GCA_031970595.1 Pseudobdellovibrio sp. | reverse complement strand
AAATTATCCACAATTAAAAGCGGATACTCAGTTTCGTGATTTGCAAGCGCAATTAGAAGGCACAGAAAATCGTATTACAGTGGCGCGAAATCGTTACATTGAGTCGATCAAAGTTTTTAACAACTTAGTCACTGTACCGCCGACAAATTTTACCAATATGATTTTTTATCATCATGATAAAATGCCACAGTGGGATGTTGAGGCTGCTGAAAAAGCTAAAAACGAAAAACCACCTGAAGTTAAATTTTAATTTCTGTGATTCGATTTTTTAACCTTTTTTTATTAACTCTGTTCTTAGGAGCTTGGCCCGCATTTGGGTTTAAAGCTCCGATGTTGACAAGTCCTGTGATTGATCAGGCGGGACTTTTGTCTCCTGGATTTGCACGTTCATTGGCGCAAGATTTATCTTTATATAAATCTCAAAAAGGAGTGCAGATTCAGGTTTTGATCGTCGGCAGCTTGGCTGATGAGCCTATTGAATCGGTCGCCATCCAAGTTTTTGATCAATGGAAGCTGGGTGATGAAAAGGCGGATGACGGAATTTTATTTTTAATCGCGCCCAATGAAAAAAAATTACGAATCGAAGTCGGTCAGGGTCTGGAAGGATTAGTTCCTGACGTCTATGCTAAAAAAATTGTTTCAGATATTGTCAGTCCTTATTTTAAGCAAGGTCAGTTTGACCAAGGTGTTCGTCAGGGTGTTGGTGCTTTAGTTCAGGTTTTTGAAAAAGGCCTCAAAGAAGGAGAACTGAAAGGTCCTCATAAAAAATCAAAACTTCAAGGTGGATGGGTTTTTCTATTACTTTTAGGTTTGTGGTTATTGATATTCATGATCAGTCCAGCTACGGCTTTACAAATTCTGTTTGCAGTCATGTCTGGTGGCCGCGGAGGCGGTGGAGGTGGCGGCGGCTGGTCAGGTGGCGGTGGTCGCTCATCCGGAGGAGGTGCAAGTGGTGACTGGTAAAATTCAAAAAATGAAAAACCAAATCAACGCCGAAGAAATTGCAAAGGCCATCGAAAAGTTTGAATCTGAAGTTGAGTTCGAGTTTATTCCTGTGATTGCGCCTAAATCCAGTTATACCGAGCATGTTCCTTGGATTTTGTCGTTGATTTTAATGTTTATCAGCATTGTCGTGATTGATTTTATTTTTCAGGACTCTTACCAAGATAGATGGATTTATTATTTAATGGGTTTGCTATTCTCGGTTTTATTTGGGTTTATTCTGGATCGTCTAGATTGGGTCGATCGATTCTTTATTTCCAAAAAGGAACAAGTTCGCCAAGTTCATGAAAAAGCGGAACGCATTTTTTTCAAAAAAAAATTGCATGAATCAAAATCTCATAATGCTTTGTTGTTATATATTTCGGTTCTAGAAAAAAGAATCGTTTTATTGCCGGATACGCGGACTCATATAGAGGGCTTAGATCAGATTACTCAAAAAATGTTACAGCTATTACAGGCATCCTTTAAAAAGCAACAATACCAACAAGGGATTATGGCCGCTATTGGTCATTTAAGTCAGGAACTATCAGATAAGCACAAAAAATCATCAAATTTAAATAATCAGTTTTCTAACAAGTTGATTTGGTGGGATGATTAGCATACAGTATTTTTGATTTTAAGTGTGGAGCCGTAGTTCAATGGATAGAATTCCCGGCTTCGAACCGGTAGGTTGCAGGTTCGAGTCCTGCCGGCTCCACCATTTTTGTCTGTTAAAATATAAACTGATCCCCTACATTGTTCCTAAAGTCCCTAACGCCCTCTGTAAGTTCTTGTTATTTCAAGCTATTCTTCATTTCGGTTGTTGAATCTGGAATTATTTTTAAAATAATTCCAGATTGCCGTTCGAAAATTCAAAATTATTAATAAAGAGAGGTCTTTAGAGAACGGAGTCAGACGAGCTAGGAACAATGTAGGGATCAGTTCATACAAATTATTTTCTATTATTTTAAAACCAAGTTGCTTGCAAAAAGTTGATCGCAGTCAAGCTGAGTCTTTGGATGCACATCTAAAATAACAAGGTCATTTTTTGTAGTGAATCGAATCTGAAAAAGTTGATTGGTTTGATAAACGACTATGTCGTGTAAATCGATATCCTTAGAAAAAACAAAACGAGGATATTTAAGTAAGTAATTATGTAAATCGATAAAAATCTTTTTGCCGACTTGATATTGATTGGTATTTGAATTTTTAATTGTAAACTCGATTTTATTTTTTGAGGCCATATTTACTCCGATGTTTTAAGTTTAAGATGACTTCAAACAAGTGTTCATTTGTGAATTGCTTCAATTTGAATAAAGTGTTGATAGAAATCCTAAATTGAGAACGCAAATAATAGTTCCTAGCCTTTGGTAGTATCAAATGCCAATTTCAATTTTCCGATAGTGTTTTGTGAAAAATCAGAAGTTGAGTTTTAAAGTTGCGGAGCGGATTTCAGTCGTTGAAAAGTTAGAGCCATGCTTTTCATATAATTTGCATGAATTACATGAAATGTTGCAAGTCATTCAGGAGCTATATCAAGCTGATCAAGTTTTCTTATCTGTGATTGATTCAGAACAGCAAAAATTTATAGTCAGTCATCAAATTGAAGATGACTTTTTAGCAGCCCCTCAGAGTTTGTGTGCCTCTGAAATTATGTCTGAATCCGTTTATCATTTTTTTTCACAGATTTCAGATTGGGAAAAACAAACGGGCACCCATTTTTACAAAAAAAATCATATTACAAATCTGTACAGTGTCAGAATCTGTGATTCAAAAACGAATTTGGCGATTGGTACTTTGGGTATAGGTTTCAAAGGACTGACAGCATTCAGCGATCGACAAATCGAGTTATTGAGTGTTTTTAAAAATCAAATTGAAAAAAATATTTATACTCGGATGCAATTTAACCAACTCATTTCAACTAAAGTTCAATTCAAAGAATCCCAAGATATTAAAGAAAAGTTTTTGGATTGCTCGAAGTTAGGATCCTGGGATTGGAATTTGACTACGGACGAGATTCGTTACGATTCCAGATGGGCGAACTTAGTCGGAGTCGATGTGACTGAATTAAATCAAAACGTGAACGATTGGGCTTCTCGAGTGCATCCGGATGATAAACAACGAGTTCTGGAGGATATCCAAAAATGCTTATCCGGTCAGACCAGTTCTTACGAAAATACGCATCGGCTGAAACATGCCAATGGAGATTGGATTTGGACTTTAGATCGCGGAGTTGTCTTTGAACGTGATGAAAACAAAAAAGCAGTCCGATTTTTAGGAACACAGTTAGATATTACCAAGTACATCAATAATGATTTCTTTTCTTCTGAAATTCAAAAAGCCGCGCATATTGGTGGTTGGCAATTTGATTTTGTTCAACAAAAATTCAAATTTACGGATCAGGTTTATGCGATTTTAAATATAGATCCACAAAATGAAAATTTATCAATGGAAGCGTTTTTAAATTTTTTTCCCGATGAAGAACGTCAAAGAATTTTTATGTCTTTTTTGAAAAATCAAGAATGCCAGAGCTTTGAAGGGGTTTATCAAATTAAAACATCTACGGGGCAAAAGAAAATTCTTGAAATTGTCGGGCATCCGATTGAAAACTCATTTGATTTTGTATCGAAATCTATTGGTGTGATCCAAGATATAACTGATAAGTACGAAGCTGAAAAAGCGATTGAAGAGTCGCGCGTTCGGGCGACAATGGCTTCAAAAATGGCATCGCTGGGCGAGTTGTCAGCTGGCGTGGCTCATGAGATTAATAATCCTTTGGCGATTTTGATGGGAACAGTCAATTCCTTGGAAATATTTTTTAACGATAAAGACAAGTTGAAAAACAAAGTTGAAACAATGAATAAAGCGATTCATCGAATTGCAAAAATTGTGAAAGGATTAGGGAAATTTTCTCGTTCAGCGGAAAATACTGAAATGATTTTTGTCTGTTTGTCAGATATCGTGGCTGAGGCGATCGTAATGACTGAAATCAAGGCTAAAAAGTTGGATGTGAAAATTCAGACAAGCCTAAATTCAAAAGAACAAGTGTATTGTAATCCTTTGGAAATTGAACAAGTCGTTATCAATTTGGTCAACAACGCGATCGATGCAGCTCATGCAAGTCCCGATAAAACCGTTCTGGTTAATGTTTTTGATCAAAATCAATGTGCTGTCCTTCAGGTCATTGATTCCGGAATGGGAATT
>DALYIB010000118.1:0-4223 GCA_031970595.1 Pseudobdellovibrio sp. | reverse complement strand
AAGAAAAGATATTTAATCCTTTTTTTACGACTAAGCCGCTGGGTGAGGGAACCGGATTAGGACTTTCAATTTGTAAAGGAATCGTAGAAAGCCATAAGGGTGATATTGGAATCAATAAGAATTTTCAACAGACCTGCTTTGAAGTGAAAATTCCTCTGGACGTCACAGATGTCAAATCGGCTTAGGCAGACTTTAGTAAGTTCTTTAGTCTGGAAACAACAAATTGACTTTTAACAGTATTTCTTAAGGGGCATAATATCTTTATGAAGCCCGAAAAACATGAGCGCGAAGCGCAGCGCTTAGCAGCTCTGAAATCCTTGAATTTATTAGACACTCTTCCTGAAAGTGAATTTAATGATATTGTTTTTTTAGCTTCACAAATTTGTCAAACGCCGATGGCTTTGTTTTCTCTTGTGGATGAAAATCGACAATGGTTCAAAGCAAAAGTAGGTGTTAATATGGATCAGACTCACAGAGACATCTCTTTCTGTGGTCATGCGATTAACTCAAAAGATCCTTTGTTTATCGTGCCTGATGCTCGTGAAGACGAACGCTTTGCAAAAAACCCATTGGTTTTAGAAAGCCCTCAGATTCAGTTTTATGCTGCAGTCACAGTTGACGACCCAACATCTAATTTACCCATTGGAACAATTTGCGCTTTGGATTGTCAGCCTAAAGAATTGAATCAGTCGCAACTAGATGCTTTATTGGCTTTAAAAAATCAAATTCAAATTATTTTGAAACATAGAATAGAACATGCTGCTTTATTAGAAAGCCAAGAAAAAATACAAGAAATTAATCAGCGACAAGACCTGATTTTGGAAATGTCCGGATTAGGATCTTGGGAACTGGATCTGCAATCGGGTTGGGTTACAGTTGATCGAAACTGGTCTGAGGTTCTGGGCATACCGAATCCTGAATTGGGATTGTCTGCGGATGATTGGATGAGTCGGCTGAACCCCGAAGATGCGATTAAAGTTCATAAAGATATGAAGGATTATTTAAATGAAATTAATCCTGTTTATGAAACAGTATATCGCATCAAAAATGCGTCTGGTCATTGGCTGTGGGTATTAAGCAGAGGAAAAATTTGTGGCCGAGATCACAAAGGTCATCCGCAATTAATCATGGGTACTAACTATGATTTAACTCAATACAAAAAAAGAGAATTAATTGCCTATGAATTCCAAAAACTGGCTTCTATTGGTGGATGGGAATTGGATTTACAAAAGAATGAATTATTTTGGACAGAACAAATTTATAGTATATACGGCATTGATCGTTCGACCGAAATCAATATCGACTTGAGCCTGAATTATTTCAGTCCCAAAGACCGCGATCGTTTGGTACAGTTACTGCGTCAATGTGCTCAGGGCGAATTTTTTAGACAGTCATTTGATTTCATAGACTCTCAAAAAAATAAAAAAACTGTTGAGTTGACTGCTGGGCCTATTACTAATGCCAATGGTATGGTCACAAGTTTGCGAGGAACCTTTCAAGATGTCACCGATCGAGTGATTTCAGAGAAAAGACTGAGAGAAGCTCAAGAGATTGCAAAAATTGGCAGTTGGGAATTTGATTTAACGTTGCAACACTTAACATGGTCAACTGAGCATTATCGTATTTTTGAAATTACAGAACCCCAGAGCCAAGAACAATTATATGCTTTGTATAGATCCCGGATTCACCCTGATGATATTCAAGAATTAGATCATCATGTTCATAACGCCATTGAAATGGGAAGTGATTTTACATACAATCATCGTGTTTATTTAAACGACGGACAAAAAATAAAATACGTACAAGGAATTGGTCGTGTCGTCAAAAACGCTTCTGGATTACCAACTGCTGTCATGGGAACTTGCCAAGATGTCACCGAAAAGTATCTAGCTGAAAAGGCACTCGAAGAGTCTCGATTGAAAGCTGTTCAAGCTGCAAAGCTTGCGTCGATCGGGGAAGTCGCAGCAGGAATTGCTCATGAAATTAATAATCCTTTGGCAATCATCAGTGGAACAGTCGCTTTGTTGGATCGATATGTTCATGACGAAATCAAATTAAAATCAAAAATTGAAACAGTTACCAAATCAATTCAAAGAATTACTAAAATTGTCAGCGGTCTAAAAAAGTTTTCTCGTGTAGATGAGAAGCAAGATTTTAAGAATAATATCATGAGTGAAATTGTCCAAGAGGTCTTGGTATTGAGTGAAATTAGGTCCCACGGCCTAGGTGTAAAAGTGACTGCAGATATTCAAACAAATGCAATGGCGTTTTGTGATGCTCTTGAAATTGAACAAGTTTTGGTGAACCTCATTAATAACTCAATCGATGCTGTCAGACAGCTATCGGATAAGTGGGTTCGAATCAATTTATTTGAGGAAGGTTCCCATATTGTTTTACAGGTCGTAGACTCTGGATCTGGAATTAGCCCAGCAATTGAGTCTAAGTTATTTCAGCCCTTTTTTACAACCAAACCGGTCGGAGAGGGCACCGGATTAGGATTGTCGATCTGCAAGGGGATCATGGATAAACATAAAGCTGATTTTTTTCTAAACAGAACTTTTTCGAATACTTGCTTTGAGATGCGTTTTAATAGAGTTGAGTCGCAACAATCAGTTGCCTAGTGAGTTTAGACAGAAAAAAAATTTTTTCTTGCGAAGGTTGTGAAAAGAACCCATAATACTTGTTTGGGAAAATTTGAAGAAATCTATCAAAAATTCAAAGACGTTAAACTAGAGTCTATCAGCTTGTTTCTGATGGACAGTCCTTTATTCGGCGCAAACTCAATTGCAACGTTTTTAAAAATTGAATCTTTTCAATACAAATGGTCGCGGGTGGATAAATCCGAAGAGCTTTTGATGCCACGGGCCTGGGATATGCCGGAAGTTTTTCGTAAGACTTTGGTGCCAACGAGTGGATTTCAATTGAATGAGATCAAGTTAGCCCAACAGTTAGCAGAAGCCATCAGATATAACTTCAGTAATGGACAGCAAATTTCAGCTCAGGAAATACTAAGACATCCATTAGCTAAATCAGTTCCATTGCATTTACTACCCCAAGTCTATAATAAAATTGAAAACAAATTGGTTCCCTATTTGCCCTTTGCGCAAATTGGTCAATTGGGCTTTAAATCTCAATCTCTCGTTGAAGTCGAAGTTGTAATTGCGGACTTGTTTCATAAAATTTTATCAGTCTTTAGTCGTCAAGAAATAGATCTTTACTTGCAGACTTTTGCAGATCAATCGAAGGCTTTGAAAATTCATCAGCTAGATTTTTTTCAAGGACATGAATTTGATTGGCGTGTAACTATTGAACAAAGATCTCACTTCCAGGCAGAATTTAAATTAATCAATCAAAAAAATGAGCCTTTTTATTTATTTGATTCATTTGCTTTGTTGCCTGATTCGCAAAGTCTGATACTGTACTCTTGGAAAAATGAATTCGATTTACTTTCTGATCAGCTTTTGCAATTGATGAATTTTGAAATCAGTCAGGTTCCTAAAAATTTGATACAGTTTGATCTTTTGGCAGATATTCAGTTTAAAAAAATACTCAGATTTTTAAAAGGACGAAAAATTCCACTGAATCTAGGATCTGAAAAGTTTTTTGTTCCTGAAAATAAATATAAATTTTTAATCCACATCGATGAAAATAAAAAAATTGATATTGAACTGAGTGCGACCTTGCCTAACGATCAACATTTTTTTAGAAAAGGCTTTAGCGAGTCAGCTGAACAAGTTATTCAGACGATGTCGGAAGGATTAGCGTATTTTCTGAAAGCGGAGGCGAAAGATTTAGCAAGTCCACAGGCCAGTAAACGTGAGTGGGATTTGAAATTATTAAAACACACTGGGATTATTCAATACATTACATTCGAGTGTTTTCATATCTTATACAACGAAGAGCTTTCGGATGGTCGTATCATCGAAAAAAACGAGCTTCTAGAGGCTATTTCTGAAAACATCAAAAGCATATTACTATTAGGTCCGGGAACCAGCTTTGTGAAAGACCGCTTGCTGTCGGAACTCTGTTCGAAGTCTGTTTTAGTTTATTTACAATCTTGGATAGATTTTATTTTTTCTGAATGTGAAAAGCCGGAATCTTTTTTTACATCCGAAGGCGAAGTGACGATTGAGAACTTTTGTCGAAACGAGCTGCGCATTATTTTTGAATTGCAGAAAAAAGTCGTTTTTGAAACACGTTCCGAAGTTTTTAAACGCGCACGG
>DALYIB010000117.1:0-8464 GCA_031970595.1 Pseudobdellovibrio sp. | reverse complement strand
ATCATTTCCAATTACGACACTATTGGCTCCTATACCTATCGCACTTTCGCCGATGACAATGCTGTTATTGTCAGAATTACTATAGCCTCGAGAGTTCGTACCAATATAAATAGAACTGCTGGCTGTTGACAAAGCTGTAGATCCGTCGGCTTGAGTCACAGCCGCATTTGCACCTATAACTATATTATTACTTGCGATGGTTACTTGATTTAATGCATTATTTCCAATAACCGTATTATTTGAGCTCAGTCCTACCGCCGCAAACATAGCATTATAACCAACAACAATATTACCAAATCCCGATGAAGCCTGCGGAAGCGCTTGATAACCAATCCCAATATTTGACTGACCACTTGTAATATTAGAAAGGGCACCCTTTCCAACTGCAGTATTTCCATTGCCCGTAGTATTTGAACTTAAAGCATGAGTCCCAAGCGCAGTATTATCTGCTCCTGTTGTATTACTAGTTAAAGCACGATACCCAACACTCGCATTCGAGTATCCACTTGTATTGAACTTTAAACTATCAGTTCCAACTGCAGTATTTCCATCACCTGTAGTATTTGAGCTTAAAGCGTTCTCTCCAATTCCAACAAGTCTTCCATTACCTGTAAATGTTATATTACCTGAATTTTTTCCTAAAAAAGTACTGTAATTACTATTTGTTAAAGGAGCTTTCATAAAACTAAATCCATCTATTGTGATTTGACCAACACTTGAAGTTGATGCGGGCAGCGCCAATACACCACTTAATGTCACAATCGCACCAGACTCAGATAAAATAGAATCACCGACAGCCGCGGCACTAGTAAATTTAGCAATTTTACCAGTTGCGCCAGAAACAGTCCCACCAGCACCCGTTGCAATTGTTTTTCTAATGGTACCCGAATCTGTAAAATAAAGATTAGTTCCATCAAATTCAATAGCGCCAGCTTCTGGAGTTACTAGATTTGTTCCAGCTGTTAATTTCAAAGGCGCTTTTCCAGCTGTTCCGTCGCTTGAAGCTAAAGTTAATTTCGCACTCGGACTTGTTGTCCCAATGCCAACGTTACCATCAGTCGCTATTGTCATTTGTGCCCATGAATTACCTGTAAAAAACATCAAGGGATGATCTGTTTCAGTCCCATACCACCCACTTGGTGTTCCAACAGACGGATCTACTCCTATCCAACTTCCAACTTTCACTATTCCATTTGTTTGCGAAAGCCCCCACTCATTATTAGCGGTCTCAATAGATAGTTTATACAAAGGATTTGTTGTTCCGATGCCCACGTTGTCACCTCTCACAAATAATTGATTTGTTCCAACACCCAGACCATTACTTGGCAAATTCAATGTTCCTATCATCGTATCACCGGCACGATTCACCGGTGAATATCCCAATTTCCCTGTAATATCCGTAGACGTTAATGTTGAAAAATCGGAAAGCTTTGCTGCAAATATTGTAAAATCTGCGCTTGATAAATAACCTGATGCTGTACCGTTGGCTTGAGCAATTGTAATATTCGGTGTTGCTCCACCTGATGATGACAGTGGACTCGAAGCATTCACTGACGTCACAGTGCCGGCTGATGAACTATCATCACTAACAGCCCACGCCAATCCATTCCATTTGATCACTTGGCCTGTTGTCGCTGATGACTGAGCAATATTTGCTAGCGGCAAGGCACCGGTCACATCCATTGATAATTGAATTTGATTTTTTCCTGCTAATGTTCCTAATCCAGAAATATCTGACGACGATAAAACGACTGCACCTGTACGACCAGCTACACTGGATACTAATCCAGATCCAGAATTATCATTACTGGCGACCCACGCCGAGCCATTCCACTTCATCACTTGGCCTGCAGCAGCCCCCATTGAACTTAAGTCCGCTGCTGTAATTGTACCGTCTAAAATATTTTGTGTTGTAATACTGTTGTTCACTACTTTTTGTGCTTCAACGGCATAAGGTACGGAATTGATAGACATGGCCGGCAGACTTTGTAACCCACTGCCGTCGTTAAATTCCATAATCACTTTGCGTGATACACTGCTGGTTGATGTGTACGTACCGCCACCTTGACAGTTATACACTACGCCTGAACTACTGAACACTTGATCAATCGTCAGTGTGGTCATCATTGGATTGGGGTAAGTTTGTAAAAGTGTATTTCCTAGTTGAAATGTTTTTTGTCCATTGGTTCCGGACATATCTACACCGTTGTGGTCTTCGGAATAGATCACGCATGCGCCAGAATCATCTGTGACTATGAATTTAAAATCGACGTTGGGATCTTGTAAATACGAATTATCGGGTTTTTGAATGACGACTTCGACACCCAATGAATTTGGCGCCGCAAATGTTTGAATGCTAGAAATAAAAAAAATAAAAATAAAAATAAAAACGTAAATAGTATTTACAGTCATCTTATTTAACTTATCGACAAACACAATGCGGCTTTCAACTAGCTATTTTAATTTCAATACCAACGATCAAATAAAGTGTGTTGATTTTTTTTTGACACGCCTAATTTGAAGAGTGCATTCTTTAAAAATCTCAAAAAATGTATATTATATTTATAGTTTTCTATACAGAAGTACGATAAGAGCTTGAGTCATCTATACAAATTCTAAAAAGTGTATGTAGAGTATCTGTGTCAATTTTTTAGCATTTCAAGATGATTCATATTTAAATTTTAAATTGATAAATTAAAAATGAATCTTGTAATTACTTGGCACCCAAATTGTAGCTTATTCAATACAACTGTATTATTTAAATTGAAAATGGGGTTTTAAATGAAAATAACGAATCTTCTAATAATAACGATAATCTTCCTCACAATCTGCATATCGTTTCAAAACTGTTCAAATCGGAAATTCAGTTCTGCATCCTATATAAACTCACTTAATAATGAAACGATACCATCTAGTTTATCCTCACATGTTCCGTCGACAGAACAAAGGCCTCCAACACTAAACGAAACAACCCCAGACTCGAATAGCGACGATTCGCCAAACTCTCATACAATAGACAATTCCGACGAAACGAAAAGCGTTTGCGAAGGTCGACATGTTAACATTTATGATATTGATACAAAACTTATGTTTGCAAAAGGCACACATACAATCCAAATTGCGCCAGATCAAATGGCCTTTTTCAGATTCAGATCACCTTCATTAAGCCAGCCAAAGATGGGTAAAGACGGCGCTATCTCCTACGTTAGCTCCGATTCCCCACAACCGACAAAGGCTCCGCCAAGCATCGTCATCGGACTATCAAACAAATTTTGTAACTTCACAAAATCAACTTACTCAGCTACACCAACTGGCGCTTTACACTCCGAAGGTCTTGCTGCCTACCTTGTTTCTAACTATCCTACTTTATTCGATACTTCTTTTTTAACTATGCAACCAAATGAAATTTATTATTTGCAGATAAAAACAGTACAACCACAATTTCGAGCATATGTTGAATTTATGATTTCAGATCCCATCGAAAAGGTATGGTTTCCTTAGGCGAATTAAAAATCATATTTTAATTGATCCACAATTTTAAATTATGATTTATATATTTTAAAAATTTGAAGTAATATATTTTAAATATTCTTTGTGCCTTAAGAGTTGAGCTAACTCTCGATCATGTTCAAATTCAGCTCTTAAAAGCCATCCCTTTCCATAAGGATCATCATTTATTAATGCCGGAGTTTTGACAATATCTTTATTGATCTCAAAAATAAGACAGTTTAATGGCAGCTCTAAATCAATAATGTGCCTAACGCTTTCGAGCGATCCGCATGAAAAGTTAATCAAACACTTATCCCCAACTTCAGGTAAATCCACATACATGACTTCACCAATTTGATTCAAGCAAAACTCTGTAATTCCAAATGTCACAGAACTCTCCTCAACGGACGCCCATATATGACTTTTGGAGTAAAAAAAATCTCTCGGAACATACTCCTCAGACAAAACCGTCATATTACCTCCTTTTTTTGTCTTTTAAAATAAAAGTTCGCACCTTGGCAAAACTTTACTATTGCAACATATTGCAATAAACTTATCAGATGGAGATTAATTTTATGAGAGATATAGAGTTTTCATATGATTTGAAACATTTTTCACTACTTCATATATGCGATTTACTTCGAACAATTGAAAATACTCATCTACAACTACTGAACAGAGTGCTATTTTCAAAAATAGATGAACTGAGAACTATTGAAATAAAATTAGCTCGCAATGAGCGATTTAATTTACATTCAATACAAAATAATTTTTCCAAAGAGATTTCGTTTGAAAAAATAGACATTAAAAGACGCCAGTCACTATATCAAAAAAACAATCAATTTTATCTAAAACAGAAAAGAGGAGTTATTATACAATTAAATGATATTATCAAAACGATTTCTAATTTTTTGAACAAAAATTTAACCCTTAAGGAAAGTAGTTCTGGAAAAATTGCTCTATTAAAACTGGAAGAATTTAACTTTGAGAATGATAGCACTAAATAGGGCGAATAATCACTTTTTATCTTTTGATATACCGAAAAATTCCGGCGAAAAAAACATTCCCAATACTAAGACTGTCAAAAGTATAATTATAAACAAACCTATTAAATATATTTCCATTTACACTCCAAACTCTATACATTGGATATCTTTTTCACATTTTAAGCAAAGGCCATAAAAAAGAACAGATAAATTGGCTTTCGAAAAACCATGTATATCTTTTAACGCTTTCTCTATTCTTTCAAAAAGCATCTTATTGCCCTTAGTCATCTTTCCACACGTCTTACAGATATAATAATGTGCGACTTTCTTGCCAAAAACATACTGAAATACTTTTCCCTTTTTAGGTAAATCCAACTCTTGAATAATTCCAATACTTACAAATTTTTCAATATTTCTATAAATAGTCGTCCGATCTATGTTTGGCAATTCCTCGGACAAATAAGAATTTAGCTCGGACAACGGGATATGGCGACTGGAGTTATTTAGAAAGAACTGAACAAGAGCCTCCTTAGAAGATGTCATTCTTAATCCATGATCTTTAAGATAATTCAAAAGATCTTTATTTTTTCTCATTCAATCTTCTCCCAAAGGCTTAAATCGCCACCATCAAACGACTTAGATATCTGCAATTTCCAAGAATTTGGCAATACACCACCAAATCCATGAAATGTAATAAGCTTAGTCCCTTTTTTTAAGCAAGACAATCGACGTATTACTTCAGTTGTATATTGCAGATAGTAAAGCTTATCAAACACTAGTGAGTCATCAATTCTCATCAATTTAAAATCATTAATATGTTCTTGAAAAGGATTAAAAAGGTAAAAAACGTCGTATTGATTCCAATCCTGTATATCCATCATGTTCATATTTAGGTACTCAACATTTCTAACATTATTAGCTATTCTCATTTTTTCAGCAACTTGAAAAAGATCCATACGCTGCTCGATACCATAAATTTTATTTGGCAACAAATAGCTGAGTATTAGACAAAACTTGCCACATCCTGAACCAATATCTAATATTTTTGAATTCAATGGCAAATCACGTAAAAACTCAGCGACAAACAAAACAACCTCTACAGGAGTCCAGTGAATCGTGGATAAAGAAAGATAATAAAATGGTAACACACTATCGAAGTTCATCTTTGCATGTTGAACATCTTGCAACAAAAGTACTTGAAAATCTTCTCTCAATTTAGGATCTCGGTCGAATTTTCTTTCAAACACATTGACCATATCAAACAATTTCAAATTGTTATTAAAACACTCATCCAACTTTTTCACTAAAGGACAACCCTTCAATCAATACCAAGTATCACAAACAACGGCCGGTCTTTCTAAGATTCGGAATCATGACACGATATCATTTTTTTTATTTTATATAATGTTAACCAAAGTTTAATTAACGTAAATTCCGAACTTACTGAATAAATTTTATTATTATTAATTAAGTCTGGAAACCTCGAAAACACATACTTTCTTTGTTCATCCGATGTGAATATGTTTACAATTAAAATATTCTTTTTTGACTTAGCAAACACTAAACACTTCATAAGAGATCCATATTTATCTTGCATTGCCCAATCTAGTATAATTAACCGAACATCATCATATGATTTAAGAAAGTATTTAGCATCTGACGCTGAATTAAAGAAAATGCATTCTACAATGTCAACTAGAGAAAATTTTGTAAATATTTTCAGTTGTGAATTACTTAGTAAAATGATCGCTTTTTTAGTATTTTTCAAATTCGACACACTTTATATTATTGCAATTTGTTGCATTAGTCAAAAAAGCTTTGAAAGGATTGATACTTTCACGTAAAAAGTTGAAATATTGATCATTTCGACCACTAAAAGTGCAATATAAAAAATACCTTTAACCAGCCTTCTGATATATTCTGATAAGCTTCAGCAGCATCAGGCTTATTTGAATTTAACCCCAAGCAAATTGTTTTATAATTAATCTTAACAGATTGCGCCGTTTCTCGATTGTCGAAACACCGATAGAAACTTTAAGCTATTCCCAATTGATCCTGCTATTTCAAACCCCTGGCCTAAATGGAACAAAATCAACTCTATATAGTCCATATTGGCATGTGAAGCTCAAAAGCCCTTGAACAGCCATTGTTGACATAGTATCTCAATTCTAAACCTTGCCCCAAAGGATCGCGCCGCACCTTATCTATGAATGTCGTTTTTTACAATAGCAGTTCATTCGTTAAAACTATTGCTTTAAATAGATATTGGTTCACAATAAAAATTCATGTGAAAATACAATATTATCAATTGCACCATTTCATAGGAGATAGAAAATGCCTTGTAATATTCTAGGTCCATTTATTGGACATACAACTCATACCTCAACAAAGATTTGGCTTCGCAATAAACTTGGCGGCTCGGCATACATTCAACTGTATAAAGATCAGACTCCTATTGAATCACCTGTAAAGGTTGAATTCAAAAAAGAAAACCTGTGGGCAGCCGTTGCCAATTTTTCCAATCTTCAGGCAGACACGTTGTACACTTACCGCATATTTGAAGATCAAGAATTATCCAAAATATTTGACCTCGGAATAGATCTTCAATTCCTTAAACTCATCACTATGCCATCTGAGTTCAGCTGGGAAAAGTATCGATACGATTTCCTACTAATGAGCTGCAATAATCCAGATCAGTGCGTCGACAAAAAAACTCAGCGCGATGGCTATGAAGTATGGCAAACACTTCCTTCTATCATCAAATCCCATGAAGCTAACAATCACGCAGCTCGCGTGCTATTTGCTTTAATGGGTGGTGATCAGGTCTACGCTGATGAGTGGAAAAAGAAGCTACTTGAATCAATAAGCGTCGAAGAGAAAGTAGAAATCTATTTTGAAATATACGAACATTACTGGAGCGATTCACGATACAGACAAGTATTAGCTGGCTTACCCGCCTACTTGATGTGGGATGATCACGATATCATGGATGGATGGGGCTCAGAGACATCCTCATTTTCCGTAGATGCTTCTGGCAAAGAAACTACAGATTTTAAACCGGAATGGTCTAGTATGTTTGTTGCCGCCAAAAGAGCTTTTCATTTCTACCAAGCTTCTCGAAACCCTGAGCCACTCAGACCGTACAACGAAGAAAAAACAAACACATTTGATGTTGGCTTCCGAGTTGGCCCTCTAGGCTTCATCATGGCTGATTTACGCAGCTCTAGAAATTGGCAAGCACGAATTTTTTGGACAGATGAGCAGATACTAGCTGTTGAAGACTGGATCAAAGAAAATCGCGAGCAAATAGAAGTGCTATTTTTCCTAACTCCTGTGGTTATAGCACATGGAAGTCCACTGATCGAAGAGGGACTTGTTAAAAATTGGGACATAGTTCTAAAGTTTTTTAAACATGCTAGAGAATCACAGACAAGTGTCACTCCAAAGGGGATTCTTTGCCTGAAGATTTTATCGGCGTTGGTCCTCATAGGAGGTCCAATTGCATTAATAGTTTTTGGCAACTTCTGGATACGTATCATCACTACAATCCTTCCATTAGTGTTATCTTTTTGTCTTTATAAATGGATTATGGGAATTCAACGTCCTGATCTAATTCGTGAGGTTGAGCAAATTAGGAGTGGCAATGGAAAATCCACCATTCTTGGCTGGGTTCTCCATTTAATCGGACTAGTTTTACCAAAGACTGTCATTGATAACTTCGACAGCAAGGCTGGAGATTTATCAGATGATATCCGAGACTCTTGGGGTGCTGAGGGGAATGAAAAATCAACAGAGCGATTGCTTCGGTTACTTTTTGATCTTCAAAACGATAGCAACAAGGAAAAATGTGTTCATGTTGCAATTCTAAGCGGAGATATTCATGCAGGCGGATACTCAAATATTTATTCTTCTGAAGAAAAGCATCAACAACGGCCAGTAATACCACATATTGTATCATCTCCCGTAGGCTATAGCCCGTTTCCTTGGAT
>DALYIB010000116.1:0-8532 GCA_031970595.1 Pseudobdellovibrio sp. | reverse complement strand
AGCCCTTGTTTCTGAAATGCATTTTGATTTTACGGGCGAAATGCAAACATCCGCATTTTATGAGGCAGTGATCGAAAGTAAATCACGCTGCACTTACGGCGAAGCCCAAGAAATTATCGACGGCGTTGATGTCACCAAGCACACTTCCGTCGAAGGCGTTAAAGAAAATATTTTACGCTGTGCTGATCTAGCCAAAGTTTTAATGGCGAAACGATTCAAAGAAGGCTCTTTGGATTTAGAAGTTCCTGAAACAGAATTAGTTATTGATGGCGCGGGCGAACCTGTTGACGTCATTAAATCAGAACGTTTATTCGCCCATCGTCTGATCGAAGAGCTTATGCTGGCTGCTAACGTGGCTGTCGCCAAATTCCTGAGCAGTAAAGAAATTCCTTCTATTTATCGAACCCACGAACCACCCGATCCATTGAAAATTTCTTTGTTACAAAGATTTATTAATTCATTGGGATCAAAAGCCAATTTATCGGGCGATAAATTACAAAAGAAATTAACCAAAGCGCTACATGAGTTCACCAATGAATCACAAGCCAACATTATTCATATTTTGACTTTACGTTCGATGAGCCAAGCTAAGTACACCGCAGAAAACATTGGACACTTTGGGTTGGGTTTTGATTTCTATACACACTTTACTTCACCGATTCGGCGTTACCCCGATTTAATCGTCCATCGCTTGATTAAAAATCAAATCGGAGTTTCTGGATATCGCTTGATGAGCGAAGAAGACGTTCAAACAGCTGGAACATGGTTATCAGCGTGCGAACAAAGATCTGCCAAAGCCGAACGACAAATTCAATCCATCAAAAAAGCTCGTTTCATGCATAAAATGACCGGAGAAAGTTTTGATGGAATGATCAGTTCTGTGACCAAATTTGGAGTTTTCGTTTTACTCAGACAATATAATATTGATGGCTTAATCCGTCTGGACGATTTGGGTGGCAAAGGACCTGGATCATGGGAATACGACGAAGAGAATTTGAAATTGGTATCAAAAAAATCGGGATTCAGTTATTCCATCGGCGATCAAGTCGAAGTCACAGTCAGTGCTGTTGATATCGAGCAAGGCCAAATCAACTTTGTCCTTAAAAACAAAGTCGAATCTGAACCTGCCAAAAATGAAGAGAACGATTCTCCATTTAAAAAATCAGGTCAAAAACAATCTCGCTACGAAAGCTATCCTGTTTCGAAATCAAAAACACCATTCAAAAAAGACAAAGCAAAAGAAAACTACAAAGATCGAGATAAAGATAAAAATCGCAGCTTTGAAAAGAAATCGAAAGAATCCACAGAGATTAAACCTCGCTATTCTTCTTTGGCTGACTACTTAGAGAAAAATGCAAAAAAAGGTGACCATGCAGACAGTTCATCGAAACCAAACAAAAAGTCCGTTTCTAAGCCCGTTGAAAATAGGAAAAACTCTCAAAAACGCAGCTCGCCTGCGGACAATTCTGGGGGTGTTCGCAAAGCACGGTCTTCGAAACCTCATCGAAAAAATAAATCTCGATAGTTTTGTTTCAAGCACCAAAGAAAATTTTGACGAACAACTGTCCGTCCCTGAACGACTTCGTCTGAGCTTTGAAGAATTAGGCCCTACTTTTATCAAATTTGGCCAATTGTTGGCATCTCGCCCAGATTTAATTCCGGATGAGTATCTTGAAGAAATGGCCAAATTGCATGATCAAGTCAAAGTGCTTGATTTCAAAGTTATGAGCGAAGTCCTGGAAGAAGAACTGGGAACAGATTATCTTAAAAAATTTCAAAGTATCGATGAGACGCCGATTGGTTCCGCCAGTATCGCCCAAGTTCATTCTGCTCGTTTGATCACAGGCGAAGATGTCGTTTTAAAAATTCAAAGGCCTGGCATTGTTGCAAAAATCAATGACGATTTACATGTTCTTTATTTCATCGCTGAGCTACTCGAAAAATATATTCCCGAAGTGCGCCCGTTTAATCCGGTCGGAATGGTCGATGAGTACTTTAAAACTCTAGAGCTGGAAACAAATTTTGTAGTCGAGGCCAACAATATTCGTCGTTTTATTGAAAATTTCAAAGATCAGCCTGACATTATTATTCCACAAGTTTATTTCGATTTGACGACAGAAAAAGTCCTTGTGCTTGAAAAACTCAGAGGGAAACCACTGAGCCATCAGGATTCTTTAAAGCAAGAACAAATTAATTCAGAAGAAATTATTAAAAAAGGGCTGCGCACTTATCTGAAAATGGTTTTTGTGGATGGTTTTTTCCACGGAGATTTACACGCCGGTAATTTCTTTGTGATGCCCGGAAATAAAATTGGCTTAGTTGATTTTGGAGTCGTCGGTCGTTTGAATCATAAAACACAAACTTCCATCGTGAACATGTTGGTCGCTTTGTCCAAAGAAGACTATGTTCGTTTAGCTTATGAATACGTCGACTTAGCTCCGTTTTCAGAGCACGTGAATGTGGATTTGTTCGCCAAGGATTTACAGTCGATTATTGCTCCTTATTACGGTCTGACCTTGAAAAATGTGAATGTAGGGCGTATTTTAATGTCCTCTGCCAGTATCGCAGCCAGACACGGCCTCAGTGTTCCGACTGAACTGATGATGTTCTTTAAATCAATTATTTCCATCGAAGGATTGGGACAAAAAATCCAAAGAAACTTTGATTTCTTGGCTTTCACGCTCAGCCAAGTGAACGAAGTCGCTCAAAGTTTTTTTCAGCCCGCCAAAATGACCAACGAAGTGAATTTGCTGTTTCGTGAATCAAAGACCTTTATCAATGCACTTCCCCGCCAGTTGAATCTGATTTTGCGCCGAATGAATTCACCGGAATATGCGAATAAAGTTCAAATCAAAGAGTTCAACGATTTCCGTATCACAGTGGCACGCTCCTTTGAATTACTGTTTCTGGGTATAATTATCGGTTCGTTGATTGTAGCGAGTGCGCTGTTTTACCAAGCGCCCAGTGCCTTTGAAATCATAGGTATTCCGGGATTTAGCTTTATCGGTCTGGCATTGGCAACGGTGACTGGCATACTTGCTTTTTTTAAATATATCCGAAGCTAAAATATTTTTAACAGTTTGCTTGATGACATATTGAAAATACGACGCGCTTCGTATATCTTGAAAAAATGCCTGATCAAAAACGAATCACCTATGTCCCCAAAGAAATCGAAGTCTTAGCAGACCAGGTTGGTTCGTTTATTCAATACTGGGGCTTTAAAAAAATTCATGGCCAAATTTGGACTCACGTTTGGTTGGCTCAAAAGCCAATTGATGCCACAACACTTGTTAAAAGATTACAAGTGTCCAAAGCACTTGTATCACTAGCGATCAAAGATCTTTTACAATACGACGTCATTCGCGTCTTGGGCCAGGGCGACCGCCGAAAAATTCTGTTGGTTCCGAACGAGGACGTCCAAACTGTGATATCAAATGTTTTACGTCTGCGAGAAACTAAAATGCTTGGTGAAATTACAGAGTCTCAAGAAGCCCTCTCGTCTGCCAGTGACGAGCTTAAATCTAAAATCGATCTCAACCAGGAACGTCTGGAGCAAATGAAATTAATGACTCAAATGGCTCAAATGGTCTTGTCTGCTTTGATTACAAGTAATTTAGATATAGATAAAATCGAATTCTAATTTCGCCAAAAATGACATGTATAACCATTCGGATTTTTTTGCAAATAATCCTGATGATATTCTTCTGCTGAAATAAATTCAGTCAATAATTCTAGCTTTGTAACGATGGGATTTAAAAACTTTTTAGAAACTGTCATTTCCTGAATCACCTGTGCCGCAATTTCTTTTTGATTTTCATTTTGATAAAAAATAGCGGATCTGTATTGTGTCCCAATATCATTTCCTTGGCGGTTCATTGTTGTGGGATCATGTAACTTGAAAAAAAGTCGCAACAAATCGGCGAAACTTAAAGTCTCTGCATCGAACTCAACAAGCACCGCTTCCGCGTGACCTGTTTGCCCTGTTTTGACTTGTTGGTAAGTCGCAGTTGTTGGGTCACCTCCACAATAGCCCACTTCCGTATTCAACACTCCTGGAACTGCACGAATTAATTCTTCGACTCCCCAAAAACATCCCGCAGCTAAAACGGCTTTTTCTTTTCTCATATAACCTCATCCCAATAACGGTCTAGTCTGGATTTACATAAAATCCACGTTCACCTAAAATGAGTCATGTCTGAAATTCAACAAAAAAACAATCAATTTTTATCATGGGAATCATTTTGGCTGGGTGGATTTTCAATCATACTGGCCCTGGGATTTTGGGCTTTTGTGGATAAGTCTTCCTCGTTGTACACAGTTTCCATGTTAGCGTTTTCATTGGCTTTCATCGTCAACCATCCGCATTTTTTGTCGTCGTATCTGTTGCTCTATTCAGATCATCGCCAGTCGATTTTCAAAAATATTCGATTTATTTGGGCGGCAGTGGTCGTTCCACTTTTGTTAATCAGCATACTGGTTTACAGCTATACAAATAAATCTCTTGGCACAATGGCTTGGTTGATTACTTCGATGTATTTTTTTGTTGGCTGGCATTACGTCAAACAAATTTTTGGCTGTGTCATTGTCACAAATGCGCAAAGAAAAATTTTCTTTTCTGCGCTGACGCGAAAACTGGTTCTGATCAACTTATTTTCAGTTTGGTTTATGTCTTGGCTTCGAACTCAAGTCGGTGATCAAAGCTTTGCCTTTTATGGAATTGCTCACAAAAGTGTGAATTTACCAACTTGGACACTGACTGCGATTTACTACATCGTTGGAATTTCTTTGATGGCACTGCTTGTTCAACTTGTCCGTGAATATATCCAACGTGGATTTGTTCCTTGTGCTTCCAGTATCACCGCTTTTGCGTCGATTTACGCGTGGTACATACCGACTTTCAGTCACCCGAGCTATGGCTATTTAATTCCGTTTTTTCATTCGCTCCAATATTTGTATTTAGTTTGGATTCTGAAAAAAAATCAAACTCAAGCGGCCATCCAAGATTTACAGCCCGTTGAAAAACGTCGGCAATGGGTCATTCGCTTTATTGGATTTTTTATGGCAGCCACTTTTTTAGGGGCCTTGTGTTTTGAATTTATTCCTAAATATTTGGACGGTTCCGAGCTATTTAATGCACGTGAATTTACGGCCAGCTTCTATATCGCCAGCTTCTTATTGTTTATTAATATTCATCATTATTTTATTGATAATGTGATTTGGCGATCTCAGAACACCGAAGTTAAAAAATATTTATTTTTAAATTGATCGAACCATCATCCATTTGATCCCTCGAGGAATCAAATTTAATAGCAAGGCCAGAACTGAAACCAATCCGATAGTTAAATACAGCTCTGGCATGTCATATCGTTCCCAAAATTTCCAGATTAAAAATCCTAATCCTTTATTTGAAAAACTACTTTCGGCCACAATCGCCAGGGTCAGACCGTAGCCCACCGAATTCTTATAAGAAGAACCCAGCGCCGGCAATGCTCCTCGCAAGTAGTAATAGTATAAAATTTTAAGGCGCTGAACCTTATACACTTTCAGAATCTTTTTAAGAGGATTCCATTTTAAATGATTAAACTGGCTATCTAAAATTAAATAATTTGAAAATAACAACCCGACCAAAACCAAAGAAGTCCGAGCAATATCGTTAATACCCATTAAAATCAGCAACAACGGAAATAAAACAATTCTAGGAATCGGTTGTAATAAACCAACCATAAAATAAATCAATTTGCGCACATTCGACCAACGCAATCCCAATACAATTAAAATCAAACTCAGAATATAAGAACAAATTAATCCACTTAAAAAAATTTGAAATGTGCTTAGCACATGTTCCAAAATTTGATGTTCTGTATAAAGATTCAATAATAAATTCATTTTTCGTTCACAATATAATCTGACAAAGTCTGATAATTAACTTCATCTTTGGCCAATGTTTTAAGAAATCTTTTTTCACTTTTACTGAAACACAATACAAAGTCTGAAAATTTATTGATTTCGATCAAGTCATGACTGACCCAAATCAAAGTTGCATTACGTTGTTTGACATAACGTATGATTAAATTTTCCAATTCAGTTTTTTGTTTGAAATCCAACGAATTAAAAGGCTCATCGGCCAAAATATAATTCGGTTCAATAGCCAAAGCTCGATAAAAATTAATTTTTTGCAACTCGCCGCCAGACAAATCCACGGCTTTTTTGTTTAACAAATTAGAAATTTTCAGCTCGTCTTGCAGGCTTTGAACCCAATCGGAATTTTGAATCTGATCGATTAAAGCCAAATTTTCTTGAACAGTCAGCCAAGGAATCAGCATATTTTTTTGAAATAAAAAACTGATTCTGGCTTTGGGATCTTTGATAATTTTTCCCTGATAACGCGAATATAAATCCGCAATCGACTCCAGAAGCAAAGATTTCCCTAAACCAATTTGACCAAATACAAAATAAACAAATCCTGGCGCAAAAGAGTACGAGAAATCTTTGATAAGATCTTCTTGATCATTAAATAAAGTCAGATTGCGAATTTCTAAATTCATTATTTTTTCGGTAAAAAGCTTGTATCGACGACTTGGTCTGGAGTGACTTCACCCTTAATAAATCCATTGGCTTTATACCATTCAAAGTCTGCTTTGATTGAATCGATGTTCATAGAACCATTGTCTTTTAAACCCACTGGTTCCATTTTTCCCCAGCTTTTTTCGCCATCCAATTTAGCATATTTATTGATGACAGGAGCTAACTTTAACCACTCTTCTTTGTTGGCAAGTGCCTTATTATAATCCTTAACACCTTTTAAGTAAGCCTTCATAAATTTTTGAGCATTTTTTTTGTCAGCTGCAAATTTTTCTGAATAAATTAAGATAGCACTTTGTTGATTAGGGCGAAATTCGTTCACAGATTTAAATTTAATGCCGATTTCAGATTCGACCATATCTTGTAAAAAAGGCTCTAGCTGAACAGCGGCGTCGATTTCTTTTTGTTGAAATGCCATTTTCATTTCAGAGTAACCGACTTTGACAAGCTTGACGTCTTTGTTCGTTAAGTTTCCAGATTTTAAAATCGATTCCAAGGCAATTTGCTGTGAAGAACCTTCAATCGACGGTAAACCAATTTTTAATCCTTTTAAATCAGCTACGCTAGAAACTTTTTTGGAATCAAATAAATCTTTACGAACCGCTAGCCAGATATATTGATTTTTATCAGAAACATGTCCTTTATCTGCTACGATTTTAAATTTTTCACCAGCTGCGTAAGCATTAAATAAACCTGCTATCACCGGCTCCAACGTGCAATTCATTCTTTGCTAGCAAAGTTGTCATTTGTGCTGTTGAGTTATTCAAAACAATAATTTCAGTTTGAAGTCCTTCCTTTTTAAAATATCCACGCTCTTGGGCAATATAAATCCCCGCAGTACTTAATGACGACGAAGCCCCAATTTTAATGGTTTCTGCCAAAACAGTCGAAGAAAAAAACAAAGCAGTTAATAAAATCAAATTTTTCATTTTCTACATCCTTTTGTTAAATTGAATTAATTATTGAATCTTTTTTTTAATTTCGCAAGACGAAGATGCTTCAAGTCCTTGAACGCTGAGTTTAGCATAAAGTGAATTTTGATAAGCGACAACCATTGTTTCAGCCTGAGATGACGGGTGAGATATTTTCATGGAATTCATTTGCTCTTCCATCGCATCGGCTTCAAATACAAATCCACTTTTTTCAACACGGATTTGTGCCATGCCATATTCCAATGGAATTTCTTGAATCGTAGTATAGTCACCCTTAACCCATAAAATACAAGACAATAGAAAAATCATCTTATCTCTCCTTTTTAAATAAATTCATAATTTCAAACATCGCATCTACAGCCGCTAGGCCTGTCATTTGCGAATTGTCATAGGGCGGACTGACTTCAACAATATCAGCACCCACTAAATTTTTAACTTCTAAACTGCGAAAAATTTGTTGAACTTCGTAAGTGGATAGGCCGCCTGGCACCGGCGTCCCCGTCCCAGGTGCAAATGCTGGATCTAAACAATCGATATCATAGGTAATAAAAGTAGGACCTTTCATTTTAGCAACAGTGCGACCTATTTCTTGAGCCACTAAGTGGATCGGCTTTTTACGAATCATGTCCATTGCTTTTCTTCCTCTTAAAACCGTCCATATCATAAATTTTGATTTTATTTTTTTTAATAAATTTTAAATCCTCTGCAGATGCCAATGGACCACGAATTCCAATTTGAATCATTTGTTGGGGATTCACTAAACCTTCTTCAACCGCGTGACGCGCAAAAGCTCCATGATGGTATTCACATCCCCATGCAGCTGGGTAAGTATCTAGATGCGCGTCGAAATGAATTAAATTCAATTTTCCATGCTTTTTGGCAGCAGCCCTTAATAACGGAAGCGTTGTCGAATGATCACCCCCTACTGATAAAAATTTTTTATTTTTTTTTAGTAAGGTATTAGCGAAGTTTTCAATTTTTTCATAAGTTTGTTCTTGGGAAATCGGTACAGTTGGAC
>DALYIB010000115.1:0-8698 GCA_031970595.1 Pseudobdellovibrio sp. | reverse complement strand
TTCCCACTTTAAGGGCGTTGCGATTCACAGCCATAATCGAAGATGTTTTAAATACAATGGAACGATCAATCGACAGCAGTTTGCAGAATGGATTATCACTTCTTTGAGCAATATTACCCAAGTTGATGGGGTCACGTGTTTGTCCAAGTAAGGATAAATACTTCATATAATTTTCGATCGACGAGTTACTTTGTCCAGTGAGTGTGTAATAGAGAGCATGAATTCGAATTTGCTTAGATAGGGCAGATGATAATTTCATTGTGTAATTCATGGTGTCTTCCATTTTAGAAGTATAACATGCGACTTTATCAGTAACACCTGCGTCTTCGCAGCCAGTTGATTTGGCAAAAGCTTCACCATCAGAAATAAAAAAGACTTGGTAATTCACGGCCGCAGTCGGTTTAACAATATCATCTTCGATTGTTTTACTTAAACAGTCAGTTGCTGCCACATAATTTGTTTCTTTGAATAGTAAATCCTGAGAAATTTTGCTCGCACTGTAGGGAGTTGTCGGTTCTTTGAATTGAGTATGCTGAGCTAACTCTTGGAGTTGCAAATTTTTTAAATCGTTTAATCGGCTTGTTGCAGTCGCAGCATTATAAAATTCAGGCTTACAATTCAAAGTATTTGTCGGGCCATTTTGAATGAGTGTACCTGCAATATCTGAAAATCCAATAATTGAATATTCCGTATCAGTACCAGAGCCACACGTTTTCATAAATTCAATTAATGCATCAAAACGAGTCCCCTCTGGATCTGTTCCTAAATCTTTATTAAAAAAGCTGTAACCGGGTCGAAGGACTCCGCGAAATAAATAGTTTCCTTTATAGTATTTTCCCAAATTGGACTGACTGAGGTCGACAATAAACACGAATTTTGTTTTTTCCGGTAATAAAGAACGGGCATTCACGCAGGCTTGTGCTTTCAGACTGAGCTCAGCTGTTGGAATCACTGGATCTTTTTCCACAGGTGTAATAGCGACTTTGCTGCAATTTTGAAATAAAATTGAGTTCACTGTCACTAAAACTAAAACTGTAAAAAGAGTCCAACGATTCTTCATCATTTAGAACTCCTTACACGATCGACAACTTTCATTTCTGTGAACTGAGAAACATTGATGGATCCTAGGTTCGTGGAATTTCCGACAACATTCGTTTCTAGATTCAGCATTTCCCAGTATACTTTTTGAGGTTCGTCCGGATCTACGATTCGTAAAAGTGCCAACATGTTGTTGGTACCCAATGATTTCACAGGACGTAAAAAGTTTTGTGCAGGATTAATCAACGATGTTGTTGGATTAAATCCACGAGCGCCATTACGTAAATAGAATGTATTATAGTAATTGGCTTGGCTGCCAACTCGTAATGTACGAGCTAAAGGAAAGTTTTCTAACGCTAATTGAAAATTATCAACACGAACTTTACCTAAATTCACATCTGGGATAATAGATGGATTCATAAAGTTAATTGATAAGTGCAGCATATTCTTACCACTGATTGTGGCTGGCTTAATCAATGGAGTTAAACCCAATGTTAAGTTCATAAAATCACTTGTTCCATCGGCATTTGAATCACGAGTCGTGTCGTCAACAAGTGGATTTGTATTAAAAACAACTTCGATAAAATCAGGTAAACCATCACCATCTGTATCAAAGTCAAATGGGTCAGTACCAATTGTAAGCTCGTCACATTCGTTTAGAGAATCACCATCTGAATCCAAAGTGGCATTACATAAACCAGCGAAGGCCAGCGATTCACAACGCGCCTTTAATGTCGGTTCTACAGAAATTGAATCTAAGCAATAGCCATTGGTGCGGGCTAAAGCTGGATCTAAACCGCGTTGAGTTTCAAGGACATCTGGAACGCCATCGCCATCGCTGTCGATTTGCGGATTTCCATTGTTGTCCAGGCGGTAATTCATGTTGAAAAACAGAATATGAGTCGACTTAAATGTTGTAATACCTGTGTTCACGTTAGCAATTCGATACGGCACAGTAGCACTGTTAATTTCAATAACTTTCGAAGAAGCGTTTCGCTCTTTCGATTTTAAATTCAAAAAGTCGACAAGATTTTTTTGAGGATTTGGGAATTCAGGACCCGAACCAATTTGTGTTCCAGCTACTGTTCGAGCTGTAAATAAAACAGGTGAAATAGGGTTGTTTTGGGCTAAATTTAAAAACTCTGTTTCAATCAGTCCTGCACCATAGTATTTAGTTAATCCTTGAATGAGGGATAATTTCAAATCCGCGTCTTCTAATTTTGTATTTGAAACTGGGCCCCAAGCGGTCGTTAAAGCTCCTGGGCAATGACCGCAACTTGGAAATTCAACAAGGGCTTTATCAATTTGTTCTTGATAAGGGTTCACTTTTTGATCTAAGAAATTAATAACCTTAAAAGAAGTTTGTGGCAATTCGCCAATACGAGCCAACCGCTCCATTTCTTTGTCGATCAACTGAAATGATTTGTCGATCGCAAAAGTATAGTTGGTTGTACCCATTTTAACAGAATTTAATTCAGGATCAGATTCAAATCTTTCTTCGGGTGAAACGAGGGCTTTTGTTTTAGCCATATCATGCACGCCACTCAAATAATTAATTATCGTATCCACATTAGGATCTATGACATTGATGAATTGCGGTGTTGGCTGTGGATAACCTGCCATCAATCTTTCAAATGCTTTGCCTGAGGCTGTCGGTAAAATTAAAATCTGTGTTCGTTGTAAAAGCTCGTCATTGTTACTATCGCGCATTTGACGAACCCACTCTTTTAAGATTTTGAAACGATTGCCGTCGAAGTCAGAACCTTTAAAAGTTTTATGATTCGGAACGCGCTCAGGTGATGCATTGGCCGCATAATCTAATTTAAAAGCACCAAATGGTAAGCTCGTATCAACGGAACAATCAACAACGCGGAAACGAGCATCGTTAAAATCAGACTCTGTAGGGAAGTTGGGATCATAGTCAACATAACGACCTGTAAAACCATGTACAGTGTTATCCACATCCACGTCAAAAGGACAAGGACCTGAAACAGCCGAATAGGACATGTCTAGAATAAAAACATAGCGACGATTCCACTTTTGCGAAGTGGGTGCTTTCATTTGTAAATCCATTGCGACAGTTGACTGTGAAGAAAACTGAATAGGATCTACGTTCACTTTGCCGCAGTTTTGAAAAACGATTACTAACAACAGAGGTGAAACGATAAAGATAAATAGTTTTTTGAACAGATGTAGTTTCTGCACAGTTCCCCCATTTAAGTTATCGGCAAATTCGAACTTGGACTTAAGTCTTATTTTTTATAAAACTTTTAGTCACAACTTTTAAGACCCACATAAACTGGTATTTTTTGAGACACGACTTTGCTTGATCCTGCACTGATCTCAACTTGATATTCGGCTGCGTCACCCGTCGCAATATTAGACAAAGTCAAAGTATCAGTTTGAGCGCCATTGATAGCGACTCCGTTTTTATACCACTGATAATTGACGATATATTTTGAATTGGCTCCAAGATTGGCTTTTAAAGTTACTTTTTGTCCAACAAGTGATCTTTGGGTGAATAACTGAGAACTGTCAATAACGATGGGTTTGCTTGTTGAGTCAATCATATTTATTAAAGCATTTATTAAATAATCATAATTTAAATATTTTCCAGAACGTGAATAAGTAGAATAAGCCGATCGCGTTGGTGACCCTTCATTACGAATAAATTTTTCTAATTGAGATGGAGTTATTCGAATGCCTTTGCCTTTGGCCATCGAAATCACTGCGGCCAAAGCTCCTGTTGCAACAGGGGTCGCCATCGATGTCCCTTGAATCGGAGAAGTACCTGCCGATGTTGTCACTTTACTAGCCATACCAGTTGCATTCAACGCAACTGGTATAGTTGATAAAATTCCGTTCGAGCCATCAGATCCCGGAGATAACAAATCGACATAGCTGTTCGAAAAATTCGAAAAAGAACTAACACCTGTACTGCTGGCATCAAATGACCCAACTGTGATCATTCCATCAAGCTCATTTGAGTACATTGCTGGAAAGACCGAAAAACTGGATGTCAGTTCTTTGCCATCATTTCCTGCGGCGACGACAAAAAATGAACCATTAGAAATTGCATTTGTTAATGCCGATTTTAAAACAGGTGAAGCCGAATAAGCCCCCATGCTAATATTTACCAGGTCCACTTTTTGACTTGAAGCCCAGATAATTCCTGTGGCCATATCAGCTAAAGTTGCGCTTTGTCCGTTGTTACTCACTCGAACGGGATAAATTTTAATATTTTTACCGTAGACTCCGGTACCATAGAGTCCATTGTCATAGGCTGCCCCAATCAGACCCGCAACGTGAGTTCCGTGAAATCCCGAGTCGGTCATATTTGTCGAAGAGTCCACAGCATTAATTCCGATAATTTGTCCAGCCGATGTTTTTTCAAACTGGGGGATTAAATCAGGATGATTAATATCGACACCTGTATCGACAACAGCGACTTTGGCAGTTGAAAGTTGACCATTATTGTAATTCAAAATTGTATTCATCAATGTGCTACTAAAGCCAATTGAATTTAAAAATAATTGATCCTTCAGTCGTGGATCAGTGACCTGAAGCTGCATTTGCTTGTTAAAGTCAGCAGCTTCAAGACATTCCGAAGCCATCGCATCCGAATTAAATTGATCTAAATCGATCGCCGAATTTTTACTAAGAACGATGACTGATTTTGAAGTTTTGTTTTGATTAACATCAATGGGTAAGTATTTAAGGATTGTATCCTGTTGATTATTTTTTTGCAGACAATCGTTGTCGACAATTAAAACCAAATCTTCCGATGCATCCCATTGGCTTAGTTTGAGTTCGCTGGATAATTTTTGACTGACGTTCTTGTAGCTGATTTTACTACTAGAAGCTGTAATCTGTGATCGGGAAATACAACTAAGGACTAAGGTCTGTGATGGATTTGATGGAGTTGGGGTTGAGGTGTTTGTCGGAACAGCTAAAGAGGAACTAGTGATAAGTCCAGAGGCAGAATCGGAGCTGAATTTCTTACAGTTGTTGAAGGGAATTAAAAGAAAAAAAATAAGAGCTAGCAAAATAGCAGTCCTATTTTTCCGAGCGAATGATTTCATACTCATGGAAAATCCCCCAATTCCTATTCTAGACATTCGGCTAATTAAAACAAAAAAATGAGCACGGAATTTCAAAATAATACACTTTATTTTTTATTTTACTTAGGATGGTTAGGTACTCGTCTGAAATGAATTAATTTGAAACAGCGTAGGAGTCATCAGTGGAAATTTTTAAATCGATTATTGAAAACTTTAAGCATGAGCCATTATTTATGTGGTCTATTTTAATTACTTCGATTATCGGTCTAGCCATTGCCGCAGAAAGACTGATTTATGTTCAAGCTGCTTCTTCCTTGGATAAAGAAGCTTTTATGAATCGTATTTATTCACAAATCTTAAAGGGTAATATTCAAGGAGCCATTCAAGTCTGTATGCAGATGGAAAATCCTCTGACGGAAATCGTCAAAGAAGGTCTGATCGCTGTAGCTAATAATAAATCGGCTGAAGAAGTTCAGACAGCGATGGATTCTGTGGCTTTACGAGAAATTCCTAAATTAGAAAAAAGAACCAGTTTACTTGCTTTGATGTCGAACTTGGCTACTTTGATTGGTCTATTAGGTACAATCGCTGGTTTGATCGGAGCCTTTAAGGCCGTTGCTGGTGTCAGTCCTGAACAAAAAGCAGCGATGCTTTCCAGTTCAATTTCACTTGCGATGAATTGTACGGCGTTTGGACTGTTTGTTGCGATTCCATTATTAGGTATTTTTGGTTATATTCAAACACGAGCGACAGAAACCGTGGATGATATTCACGAAGTCGCTGTTCGAACACTGAATTTTATTTTGTCGAACAGAAATAAAATTAATCCTCAAGGGACGACACCTAAAAAAGGATCTTAATTATGGCTGGTGGCGGCGGTGGCGGCGGCGATAAACGCAGTGCCAATTCTGAGTTGAACTTAGTACCTTATATTGATTTGTTATCAACACTGATTTGTTTTTTGTTAATCACAGCGGTTTGGCAGCAGGTCAGCGTGATTTCAACAAATTCAAGTATAACGCCTCCGCAAGACAAAGAGGCATTTAATCCGAATCCCAATCAAGAGCCACCCAAAGAAAAAAAAGAAGTCACAGTTAAAATTGGAAAAAGTGCGTTGGAAGTAACAATTGATAAAGCAATGACACCTGTTCCAATGGATCAAGACTCTATTGATAAGGCCTTATTAGCGCAGTTGCTGCAAAAAGCGAAAACTGAAATTCCGGACATGAAAGAAGTGATTATTAATTCTGAAACAGGCAGCGTCTATAAATATTTAATTCAAGTTATGGATGTCTTGAATCAAGAGAAAATCGATAACGTCGCTATTAGTACGAATTAGCATTGTATTCTTGTAAAATTTCTTCGCGATAATTCGTTCTGAATTTAACTCTGTTTTTCAGCTCTTCTTTTTTACGATTCATCAAACTCATTCGACTATCGTTTAAAAGCTCGCCCTTGATTTCAATATCCTCAAGATTCAAATTTTTCTTAACTTTTTCCTGTGCCCAAACGAATTGAGTCAAAATTGAAATCAAAATAAAATATTTCATAAAAAAAGAATACAAGTATTCAGTAAAAAACGATATCTGCCAAAGTCCAGTTTTTTTCAATCGATAAGTTTCAATACTCTGTTATAGGGTCGAGTGATATTATTTTATTGATGAAACAGCTTGGTATTTTCATTTTTTCTATTTTAACATCTTTGACCGTTCTTGCTGAGGATTTAAATCTTGAAACTGTTGAAGATGAAGCACCGCGAATCGTAGCGATTACTTCGCGTCCTTATGTTTTGAATAAAGAAATTGGTTTTTACTATTCGTATTTACCTTTGGATCATTTCAATCACTTTCAAGTTTACGGTGCTAATTATCAAACATACTTCAATGATTACTTGGCTTGGGAAGTTCTTAACTTTGGATATGTAACAGCGACAACGACTCGCCTAGAGCAGCGCCTGATTGATGATTTTGGGGCGTTACCCGAGGAGTCAGATGTACTAAAAAATATATATTCTACCAGCTTAGTTTATACTCCGATTTACATGAAACATTTAGTTCATAATTCCAGTATCAAATATGGTGATCTGTCCTTTATTGGTGGTTTTGCGCGTGGAGAATTTGAAAAAAATGGCAATATTAATATGGCTGTTCTGGGTTTTTCGAATCGCTTCGTTGGTCAAGAAGGTCTTAATATTAAATTAGATGTTCGTTACTTGCAGCCATTGGGTGGAAATGTTCGTTCAAATCTGTCTATCGGGATTGTATTTTCATATAATTTTATCAAAAACTCTGAAAAAGAAATTGAAGTCAGGGAGGATTAATGAAAAGTATTCTGACATTAATTTTCTGTCTATTCAGTTTTTCTGGGGTGCAAGCCGCAGATGTTTACGAACCCATCGAATTAAAAGCGGTTTCTAACCCACAGTATATGTATGATCGTGAAGTTTCAGTCGGGTTTGACTATTATCCCGTCGGTGCCTTTAACAAGCATGTGAGTCTATTTGGTTCTTACATGGAATACTTCAATGATTACTATTCTGCATTTTTTGTTAAATTTGGTAAAGCTTTTGAGTTAGAATCAACTCTGAAAACTGCTTTGATTGAAAGCTATGGTGCGAAACAAGATACATTTTTAGTTATGAATTATTATGCAAAAGCGGGCGCTTCGTATATTCCTTTTTACACTAAGAATATTATTTTCAATAATTATCTGATTCATTCAAGAACATTTTTTAATTTAAATGCCGGAATTGTTGATTATACATATAAACAGATTCCAACAGTTTCGTTTGGTTTTGCCCAGAATTACTATTTAAAAAATCAGCACGGGATCAAGTTTGATTTCGAATACATGATGCACTTAACAGAAGACCGTTATTTATTAAACCAATTCGTTGTCAGCTTGGGATATGTTTTCAGCTGGTCCAGCGACGCAGAGCTAGAGGATTAGTATGAAAAGTTTTTCAATTATTTTCATAGCCCTTCTATTTTCACATCTGTCATTTTCCCAGATCCAGTTTGAAAAAAATCCTTTTGATAAAGAAGCCCCCTTTAGTTACATTCCGGTCAACGAAGAACTTTGGCGTTCTTACGAAAAAAATATAAAGTCAAAAAGCCATGATGCCAATTTAGACTTGGTTAAATCATTGCAGTTTTCAAAATTAAAAATGAATGAAAAAGCAGAGGCCTATTTGATTTTGGCAGAAAATGCTTTTGAAAGTGGTCGCCCTAATTTAGCCAGTTTGCTCGTTTTTGAAATCAATAAAATTTTTCCACTCAGTAATCAATCTATTCGATCTTTGTATCTTTTGGAAAAAATTTATCAAAAACATAATATCATTGATGAAGTCTTTTTGTTTGAAAATATTTTTGATCAAGATATAAACTTAAATGATAAAAAAATTCCTCGAGATTTGAAAAGTTTTATTTCCTATCTATACCTTGAAAAAACAGATTCAAAAAAATTTAAAATTGATCAAAAAGCCATGGTTCGATTTATACAGCCAGATACGGAATGGCAATTGCGTTTAGATTATAAAAAAGCTCTGTATGAATTGTTTAACAACCGATTAGATGCAGCGATTGAAATATTTGAAAAAT
>DALYIB010000114.1:0-8731 GCA_031970595.1 Pseudobdellovibrio sp. | reverse complement strand
ATGCTTTAGGGGATTTAGTGACTTTAGAGATGCCTTTAATGGGTCACTTGGTTTTGCACCGAGCAGGTCATGACATTATGAATAAATTGGTTAAAAAAATCGTCACCAGCCCTCAGTGTTACCGTTTTGTCGAGTTAGGTGCAGATATTTCAACCGAAATGAAAAAATTTGCCAACTGGACTGTAAGCGGCTAGTTTATCACTCTTGAATAAGAATAAAAACCATCGGATCGACACCATTCAGATTCTAAGGAGGATCTATGATCATTGGAGTTCCTAAGGAAATTAAAATCAGCGAAAACCGCGTCGGTATGACTGAAGCGGGTGCCAAGCAATTAACTAAAGAAGGTCACACAGTGATCGTTGAAAAAGACGCAGGTCTTGGCAGCGGTATCACAAATGAACAATACGAAAAAGCCGGCGCTAAAATTATCGATACTAAAAAAGAAGTTTACGCCAAAGCTGATATGATCATGAAAGTGAAAGAACCACTTCCAGATGAATATGAATTAATGAAAGAAAACCAAATTCTTTACACATACCTTCACTTAGCTGCTGAGCCTAAATTAACAAAAGTCTTAGTTGAAAGAAAAGTGAAAGCGATCGCTTATGAAACAATTCAATTAGATAATGGTTCATTGCCATTATTAACTCCGATGTCTGAAGTGGCTGGCCGTATGGCGACTCAGGTCGGTGCTTACTACTTACAAAAAAACCATGGTGGCATGGGGATTTTAATGGGTGGTGTCACAGGAGTTATGCCAGGTAAGGTGACAATCATCGGTGGTGGTGTTGTTGGTACGAATGCAGCTAAAATGGCTGTAGGCCTTGGCGCTCAAGTGACTATTTTGGATGTATCGACTTCACGTTTGGAATATTTAGACGATATTTTCCAAGGTCGTTGCCAAACATTATTTTCAAATGCAAAAAATATCGAAGATGCCGTTGTTGATTCAGACCTTGTTGTCGGTGGTGTTTTGATCACTGGACACAAAGCTCCGACATTAGTGACAAAAGACATGATTTCTCAGATGAGAAAAGGTTCTGTTGTTGTTGACGTCGCTGTTGACCAAGGTGGTTGTATTGAAACATGCCGTCCAACATCACACACAAGTCCAACATACGAAGTTGATGGTGTTATCCATTACTGTGTTCCTAATATGCCAGGTGTTGTACCTCGTACATCAACATATGCATTGACTAACGTGACATTAAAATACGGTTCAATGTTAGCGGCTATGGGTGTTGAAGACGCTGTTGCTAAAGATCGCGCATTAATGAAGGGTCTGAATGTTTACGGTGGCTACGTTTGTTACGAGCCAGTCGCTAAAGATTTAGGAATGGAATACAAGCCTTACAAAATCTAAGGATTTTGTATTAAAATATGACCCCAGTCTTCGGTTTTAATAATTCGAAGACCTCGGTTTAAAAGTTTGACGGCCACTTCCCGATGGGGGTGGCCGTATTTTTTTGTCCGTTGGCTGGCAATTGTCATTCGCAGCCCGGGCAAAGCATTCAGCAGTTCTTGGCTGGTGCTGGTTCGACTGCCATGATGGCCTAGGATTAAAATTTGGATGTTAAATCTATTTAAGGACTGTAACCAAATTTTTTCGTTGACCGTCGGGGAATCACCCGGAATCAGAATTTGGTCTTGAAATAAAACCGTCGAGGCTTTGTTTTTTTCAATCGTATCCGTGTTGGCAAAAATAACCAATGCCTGGTTTTGAATCTTTGAAGAGCAATATGGAATCGGAAATTTCCATCGCAAGTTTTGGAGCGGTTTAATTTGCCAACATAACTGTGGCATCCTTTTGTAAAGTCCCGGTAAAAAACTGTAATGATCTAAATCGGCGTGGGATAAGTAAAGTTGATTTATTTTTTGATGACAAATTTTTTGCACGTTTTGTAAAGGGCTGCGCGCGATGAATGTTTCACCACCAAAATCAAAATGCTGGCAGGAATCGTAACTGACGCGTGTGATCCATTGTCCTTGGCCGACATTCCAAATGATCCATTGAATTTGACTCGAAGGACATTGTGCGATCGAGCTGTGGATTAAAATTGCAAAGATCCAATATTTCATAAAGCTTCCCGAGGTTTGTTATTCGGTTCTGTTGGAAAATAAAATAAATAAATATGAATGGATAAAATAATCACGCCATTCATCAGCAGCAGATTGAGTTGATTTTGTTGTGGAAGCTGTTTGTTCAGTTCTAAGAGGACAATGATTTTTTGAATGGCGTTGATGAGGCCATCAAATAAAGGACACAGAGCTGGAATTAAAATCAGCGACAGGGCCAAAGGAAATAATATTTTTTCTAAAAACGGAGCCAGCAAAACAGCAAAAAGCACGATGGCACCGGTTGGAAATCCAAACTGTGAAAAGCAAAAACTAAAGCCCAAGTAAAATAAAATTTGTCCGTTCAAAGCACTGTCGTCTGAATTGTTTTGTGTTTGAATCATCAAGATAAGAGCTGCCAGCCAGCTCATTAAAAAACTAAGCGAAGTGATCCATTCTGGATTTAAGATGGTACAAAACAAACTGGCGATCAGCAGCGTTCGATCCTTTGGCCAATACAGAATATTTTTTTTAAGAACCACTGTCAGAGTGATAAAAAGAAAGCTTCTCACCACTGGAGCGTTCATTTGACAAACTAAACAGTAGAGAAAAAGAAAAGTGGTCGATAATAAAGTAGGCAGTTGCAGTCGATTTAAGTTCAGTGAAATAAAATTCAGGTGTGTCCCGGAAACAACAAACAGATGAATGAGTCCGCTGCTGACCCAAAGAGAAGATTGTTCGGCGGACGAAAAATTTTTACCGCAGATTAAGGCTTGGGCAGATTCTTTATGTTGAAGTAGGTCAGGAACTGTGGATAAACAAAGTTGATGTAAGAAACTGGCGGTGGGCTTGACAAATTCGATAACCGAAAACCGGAAAAAATAGGCAGCGATTGATAAGAAAATCATCATTAGAATTAAAAGCATGACAATCATTGCAAGAATTCGACGTCATTTTTTTAAGATTTTGATTCATTTTTTCTAAAAATCTTAAAAAAAACTGTCATTCGTGACAGATCCATTTAAGATTTTTTTTAATTTTTTAAATTAATAAATAATTACATGTACTTAAGTCGGCTTACAATTTAATCAAATCGGTGAAAATGCTGATAATCAACGAGTCTAAAGTCTAGAATATGCAGTTATAAACAAATTATGTGGATAAGTCGGGTTGTACTTGTTGAAAAAGTAGTAAGGCTTCAGTTTAATTAAATAAAGGGAGTTTAAGATATGAAATTTTCTAAATCGTTTGCGTTAGTGACTTGTTTACTTTTTACAACAGCCTCTTTTGCAGCCATTCCACAAAATAAAAACATGTCCGATCGTGAACAAAAATTGCTTGAAACGTTAACAGGTAAAAAAGTAAGCACACCTGTTGCAAAAACACCTGCACAAAAAGCTTTAGTGTTGGCTCGTCAAAGCAGCGAAAGCAAAAATTATATTCAAGCGATTAAACGTTATAATTTTATTTTAAAAAACTTTCCAAAAACAGCTGAAGCGGCAGAGGCTTACAAAGACAAAGCTCAAATTTACTCTCGCTTAGGTTTAAAAGAGCCAGCTCAGTACAACCTTAAAAAATCACAGGCTGTTTCGGGTATGGTTCAAAAAAATAAAACTGTCAAATAGGTGTTCAGCCAGGGAAGGCTCTTGCTATGACAAAAATACTGATTCAGGGTCTGACAATTTTATTGATCTTTTCATCGGCGGCATTGTCGCAAACTGATGGTAAGAATAAATTATCCGACGAGCTTTCGAAAGAAAGCAGTAACTTCGTAGGTCAGCCAGATCCATTGGATCCATTGCCACAGAAACAAGAAAGTCTGAAAGAAGACGAAGAACCTGTCCTAGAAGATATTAAGCAAGTTCTGGATAAACCGATTAAAAAGGCTCCTAAAGAAAAGAAAGCTGTCGTTGAAGCTTTGCCTCCAGCTGCGGAAAGCAATGCCGCTGCAGAGCCTCCGCCGCCTGAAATTCAACCGAGTGAACCAGTGCCGGCTGTGGATCCAGCTCCTGAACAAGTTGCGACTCCTGTAGAGCCACCCGTTAAAAAAGTTAAAAAAGTTATTCGTAAAAAAATTGTTAAATCCGAAAACACAGACAGTGCGGTATCTGCACAGACAACTTTAAATCCAGATGATCCGGACTTAACACTCGAGCGCCGATTGTACCGTTACCGTGTGGGGATTACTGGTGACGTTGCCGAGACAACGGATCAAGAGTGGATGAAGTTTTATGATTTATCCCAAGTCAAAGAATACGAAATTCAGCCGGGCAACAACTTGGAAAGTATCAGTTTATTATTTTTCGGTGATCGTAAATATTGGCCCAAGATTTGGTCTTTGAATAATCCAAAAATTTTAAATCCGCACTTTATTTATCCGGGTGCAGTGATTCGATTTTTTCCAGGGACTGTGGATACCTTGCCAGCTGCGATTATTGATTCGCCTCAGGCTTCTGAAGATTCTGAATTGGTGCAGGAAAATCAAATAGCCGGTTCACAGATGACCGATTACAAACGTGGGACTAATATTAATGATTTGATTTTCAAAGATACAATGCCGACCTTTGGACAAAGCCCTGATGGCCGCAGCTATAAAAGACAGAACACTGAAATAGAGAAATTATCACTGAGTAAAAATAACGCCATGATGGATAAGCCGCAACCGTTACCACAGACGTTTAAAATGCACGTGGATTATACTTATTTTAATCGAATCAAAAAATTAGCCGATATGAAAGTCGACAAACAGTTGATTCAGCGACCTAAAATTATTATCCCTCGAAATTTATATTACCTGAGTAGTGAATCTTTGGCAGGTGATTATAAAATCAAATCTGAATCCTCAACGGAAACAAAATGTTTTGAAAATCAGTACATCGGTAAGGTCACAAAGTTGAATTCAGAAGCGGCTGCAGGACGTTACGCGATTGTTGAAAAGTTTGAGCCTGTGATTAGTTCCTATTTTAAATCGACGTACATTTATAAAATCGTAGGTCATGCTAATATTTATGATGATTTGTCGATGCGTATATCTAATTGTAACAGCTTAATTAACTCGGACGCTGTCTTGGTCAAAGAATCGCGCTTGCAGCAGCTAAAAGAACCCACAGAAAAGTATGAGGGGGAATTGCGAATCGTTGGCGGTCTGGAATTTAGCAAGCAAGCTGTTTTTAACACAGCCCAGTTTGTGGTTTTGAGCCAAGGAGCTGATGGTTCGTCGGCCGGTCAAGATTTGGATGTTTATTCCAATTTAGTCGGCGGAGTTGTGGCGCGACTGAAAGTCGTGCAAAATGTGGGTTCGTTATCCATAGGTTATATAACAGCTGTTAAAAATGTCGTGAATTTGGGCGATAAGGTCATTGCGAAATCGGATGCCGAAGAAGATTTAGTGAATGATGATTTTCAAACAGAGTAACATCAATCTGGGAGCATAAATTGCAGTCTGTCGGTATATGACGACTGCAATTTTTTTTAAATGGCTTCAAAGACATAATCAATTTCGAAATCCGAATTTAATTTTGAAAAAACCGAATTTGGAATTTGAAATACCCATCACAGAGCAAAAAAATATTCAAAACTATTTACAACAGTTATCCGACAGAGGGATTTCGTTTACTTATCCTTCACATCCGGATTATCCAAAGACTTTTTATCGAATGAAAGAACCTCCATTGTTCCTGGAATACAAAGGGCATCCTGTCTGGAATCAAAAAACGTGCTTATCCGTTGTTGGCTCTCGACAGGAAGATGCTTTAACTCGATTGTGGTTGGAATCTGAACTTGTTGAACTTTTAAACCAGAGTCCGATTTGTTTGGTCAGTGGGGGAGCAAAAGGCGTTGATCAGATTGTTCATCGTTGTGCTTTACGTGCGAACAGTCCAACAATTGTGGTTTTACCCAGTGGTTTATCGGAGTTGTATCCAAACGATTTAAAACTGATGGAAAAGTGGATTTTATCTACGGGGGGTGCTTTGTTGTCAGAGTTTGAAATGGATCAAAAAATTCATAAGCATCATTTTTATTTTCGCAATCGTTTGATTGCAAATTTGTCCTCGGTCACGTTGGTGGCTCAGGCGCAATTGAAAAGTGGCACGCTGTTGACTGTTCATCATGCCTTAGAAAGTGGGCGTGTTGTGGCGACGATTCCAGCGCATCCACAGCAAAGAATGTTCAGTGGGAATGTGCAACTGCTGCAAGATGGAGCTATTCAAATTTTAAATGCTCAAGATTTAGATACATTGCTTAAGGCAGAGACCTGGTCGAGTCCAGTTAGAGATATAGAAAATTCTATATCTAGTAGCGATTGAAGGTCTAGGTCGACGCAAGCCCTAGCGCTAGTGGTGTGCAGGTTTTAGGTCATAGTTCAAGAAAAAAATGAAATAATCTAAAAAAAGACTTTGAAAATTCGGCACAAATCATCATAAACTATTTCTAAGGGAGGGGCGATGTGGTCAAGGATGACCATGGTAGTAAGGATGCTGCTGCATCGTCTCGTTTTTTCTAATCCTGCATCAATTATTTCAATTTAGATTTCAAAGTAACCAAAGCTAAGACAGAGAATATCAGATTTGTTGACCAACTTGCTATAGCAGGCGACAGGGCGTTCGATCTTGCGGCGCTGTCGAAGGCCAAAAAGAAGATCCAGTACAGAATAATAAATCCCACCGAGATAATAAATCCCGAAGCCTTGGCGCTGCGACGATGATTTTGAATCCCAAAAGCGACTCCGATCAGTCCAAACACTAAACAGGCAAAGCTGAGGGAAGAGCGTTTATAGTATTCCATTTGTAAAAGCTTTTTTTCGTCTTTGGTTTCGGCCTGATCGACTTTATGTCCTAATTCGTTAATAGAAAGCGATTGTGGCGATTTTTTTCGTTCTTCGAATTGGATCGGGTCATTCAGGAAAATATCATAGGATTCAAAATTAACAATCGTGTGGCTGGTTGTGCGGCGATGGATTTGACCGTTGAATAAGCGCAACAAAACACTTTGTCCGGGGTTATCAATATCCGGAATAATTTGTCCTTTCGGGGCAATGATCGTTAGCGGTGCGCTGGGATTTTTTTCGTCGTATATAAATAGGTTTTCCAAAATTCCACGATCACTATCCACTTTGTTAGCGTAAACGACCATATCGAAAAAGCCTTCCGAAAAAGTGCCTTCTTTGATCGAGGCTGCGGCTTTCGTGTTTCCGAGATGTGAAATTAAAACTTCGAATTGGCGATTTCCCCAAGGCGCAATGTAATAAGCTGTTTGTAATGAAAAATAACCCACCAGCAGAGACAACGCCACAGCTGGCCAAAGTAAATTCAACCCGTTCATTCCTGCGCTTTTAAAGGCGATAATTTCGGAATCCTGTGACAGTCGATTGTAGGTCATTAAAATTGAAAACAATAAACTCATGGGCAGAATCAAAGGCAAAAAAGAAATACTCATGTAACCCAAGATATCCAAGATCATCGAAAATTTAATTCCGTGAACTAACATAAATTCAGTCAGACGTAAGACCTGGAACATCAGTAATATGGAAATGAAAACAACGACTCCTAATAAAAATGTAGGAATCATTTCAGATAAAATATAGAAAAAAACTCGACGTGAGCGCCACACATAGAACAATCTATATTATTTCTTTGCCTTGGTCATTAATCGACTTTTAGAATAGACCTATGGATAGAGTCCTTCTGGCTTGCGATCAAATTCAATACTCGGCACATATCGAAATGACCTTGCGTAAGGTTGGATATGATGTTGAAACAATGACCACTGAATATAACTTATCAGAACGTCTTTTGACGTTTAACCCTGATATTATCATTGTGCGTGGTAATTCCCCTAAATTGATGACTTTGAATATGGGAATTAAACTGAAAGAGCAGTTGAAATATCATGGTCGTTTGATTTTAATTTTTAGCAGTGACTATAAACTCTCGCCGGACGATCTGACGCGAATCAAAGTCGATCTTTTGTTGTTTGAACCGATCGGTGCCTTGAAACTGGCAATGCAAATTTTAAATTTAGATCCCGAAAAAAAAGAAATGATGCAAGATCGATTGCTTCGGTTAGCCGAAACGGATCAAGGTTTTCGTGCGCAAGAGCAGGCCTATTTAGTGCAGCATAACTTGGACATTGCTCAGGAAATAATTCAAGTTCAAGGTAAAGTCGAAACAGGCGATCAGGAATTTTACATTGATGAAAATGTCGCGGCGGATTTTACTCGCAAAAAAACAAGTGTCGAATCTGTATCTGAATCCAAGTCTGAATCTTTGTCGAAAACGACCGATCCTGTTGAAAATAAACCGGTCGATCCTGTTTTGGCCGATGAGCCTATTTTTAGTGCGGACTACCAAAATGAAGTTAAAAACGAATTAGAGCAATCTGATACGGAATTGCCCCTTCGAATAGATACCTATAATCATAGCATCAATAATATCGATCAGGATTTGAAAAAAGGTCTGAAAAAAAGGCAAACTACAAAGATAGCAAAAGAGTTACGCAAAGAATTGATGGTCGATCCAGGACAGGAAAAGTTAGACAGTTTGGACGCTGCAAAACGGAACTTTGCTAATGCGCTTTTTAAGAAAAAAAAGTAATTATGCTAGAACGTAATAAATCAAATAAATATTGTTCTTCAAAAATAAAGGAGATTTTATGGGAGCACACACTCAACCAG
>DALYIB010000113.1:0-8733 GCA_031970595.1 Pseudobdellovibrio sp. | reverse complement strand
CAATTGCGAATCAGCAGTTCAGAGTTAACGATTTCAGAAATGGAAACTTTAACGTTCCAAATTATTCAATCTGAACCTGAAACGGCTAAAAGATTTTCGCAAGAATATGATTTTTTCATGATTGACGAGTTCCAAGATACTTCGCCATTACAAGTAAAAATATTGGAAGCGCTTATACAGAATAAGCCCCACTTTATAGTAGGTGATCCGCAGCAAAGTATTTATTTATTCCGAGGCGCGCGATCCGAAGTTTTTTTCAATAAACAACAGCAAGCGGAAAAATCAAACTATCAAGTCAAGCTATTGGATACGAATTATCGTTCACGTCCTGAGTTGATGAATTTTATGAATGATTTTTTTAAAAACTTTTCAAAATCATTTTCTTCGATGAAAGTTCATCCTTTTCCAGAAAAGTTAGGTGCTGCTCGTTTTCAACATCAGGCCTATTTTATTGAAACAGAAAACCAAATAAATAGCGCTTTAAATCAAGCTCGCTTTCTGATGAGTCAAGGTGCGAAGCCTTCTGATATCTGTATCTTGTCCAGCAAGAATAAATCGTTGATTCAATTGGCGCGTCAGGCTCAAAAACTGAACTATCCAGTGCAGTTAATGGTAGCTGCTGGATTTGATGAAAAACGTGAAATTTTAGATTTGGTTTGTTTTCTGAGGTTTTTAAATAATCCGTTTGATTCGGAAAATTTATTAACTTTATTACGCTCACCTTGGTTCCAGATGACAGATCAGGATTTAGTTCAATTGCGCAGTGGTCAGCGCGAGGCCTTGTGGTTACAGATTAAAAAAAATAATCATGTCGATTTACCTCGTTTGGAAAAGTATTTAAAGGATTATCAATACAAAGGTGTTTTTCAAACGCTTTTGCAGTTTATCGAGGACAATGAGCTTATTCAAACCAGTCTGGCATTGGATAGTACCGGTAAACGTGAGGCGAATATTTGGAAGTTTGTTCAGTCTTTGCGAGAACAAATGAATCATCCCCAATTTCAACTGAGTGAATATTTGGCTTTTCAGTTTACGCAGTTACAATCTGATTTATCATCCAGCCAAGCCGAAGCTCAGCCGGCATTTTCATCGGACAAAATGATTTTAATGACCGTACATAATTCAAAAGGATTGCAATTTCCGCACGTGATTGTTCTGGGAATGACGGATTTGCCCCAGCAAACTAAATCGATGAATTTAGGTTTCAATCAGGAATTAAATAAGTACGCTTTAGGCGTCATGGACGATGCCGAATCTAAAATTCGCAACAGTTTTTGGACGCGCCAGCTACGTCGTGAATTTAATGAACGTGAATTGGCCGAAAGCGAAAGAGTTTTGTATGTAGCGATGACTCGCGCCATCGAAACGGTCACTCTGATTGCCGAAGATCGTAGAATCAATTATCAAACCACTTGGAGTGCAAAGTCTGTTTGGCCAGAGGTAGGTCACCATCAGAAGGAATCTTTTCAAATAGTTTCTTTGCGTGATACGGATTTACCGCAGCCATGGGAATCCTTGGAAAAATCAACAGTCGCAGTCCCATTGCCTTTTCAACAAGTCGTTTTAAACGCCGCTAAAAAAGTGTCCATTTCTGAAATTGCGAAACAGGGGGGAAGTGCCACAAACATTCAATCGGCTCGTATGATGAAGAATTTAAACAAAGCCAGATTGGGAACAAAATTACACCAATATTTCGAATCATTGAAATATAAAAATATCGACGATTTAAATAAATCATTATCTGATTCAGATAAAAAGTATTTAAGTTATTTAATGAGTCCAAATTTAGAAGTTCCGTTAAGACAAATTTTAGATCAAGGTTATGTTGAATGGGGTTTTGGATTTTTAAATGAAAATCATGAAATGATCCGTGGTCAAATCGATGCCTGGGGAATTGTTGATAATGTGGCCTACATTATCGATTATAAAACTGGAGCTTCTGATTATTTAGAATCTGCTTATGAACAGCTTTCTAACTATGCTCTTTACCTGCGCAAGATGAATCAGATACAACCCAATCAGCAAGTTCAATTAGTCGTCATTTATCCAGTCGAAGAAAAAACATTTGTTAAAAATTTTCAATAGTTGAAATCAAAATCCATAAAACACAAACCCCCTTCGCTTTCACGAAAGGGGCTTATGTTGTTGTGGTTCTTGATTTTTAAATCAGAATTATTTTGTAACAATAAGATCTGGATCAACGAAACGGCTGAACTGAGTCAACTGATCGATCACATCTACGATTTTTTCGTGTGTGTTTTGGATCTTATTGCCATCCATCATCATCGTCATGATGCGCTCGCCAGCAAGTTCTTCACCTGTTTGGAAAGTGATTTTAACTGACTTAGATACTTCCACCATGAAGCTTTGTGCGAAAGCAACAGTTGGGATTGCTGATAATTCATCATTTTGACCTTTTACGTTTTGGATGATTTGCAATACAGCTTGGATCGTTTGATTCAGCTGTGCAGCTGGAGCTTTTTCCAATTCGGCCTTAATCATGTTTAATAAACCTAATTGTTCGTTCAATACCGAGCGGATCAATTCAACTTGGGCCGCAAAGTTCGTTTTTGATTCAGGTTTATCAAGTTCGCCAGGCATCAAAGCGTCTTTAGCATTTAATTGTCTTAATTTGCTAACTAACTTTTTAGCGACAGCGTCGGCTTTTTGTTTACCAGGTAATAAGCTCGCATCTTCTTTGATGTAATCTGCGACTGGCTTTTGGTAAGCGGCATTACATCCAGCTTCGTCTTTCAAAGTACCATCGGCGTTAGCAGCACAAGCCTTTTCTTTGATCGCGTTGATTTTATCCATGAAAACGCGGTCCGCTTTGTACAATTCGTCGAATAAACCAAAGATATCTGTTTTATTTGATAACAACACATCACCACGAGCTGCTTGGCGGATAATGGCATCAGCTGCCACACCGTTTTGAGTCGCAAAGAATACCGTTGTATCAGCTTTGCTACGATCTTGGCCAAGGCGAGTGATCGCGAGACGATCTTTTGGAGCATTTTTCACAGTTGAACGAGCCATTTTGAAACTTTCTGCGAAAGCATCAAATGATTTCCACTTAGACTCAGACAAACCAACAACTGAAGCCAGTGCCGTTTGATCACCTAAGTATTTATTGATTTCAACAGGAGCTTGCATGTTGATTAATTGTCCGTTCGGAGCAAAGAAACCAACTTGAAGATTGCTTGTTAAAATATCAGTCATTGTATTGATCGTTAAAGATTGGCGAGGATCTTCAACACCCAAGAAGAATTGCTCGAAATCTTTGTACGAGATAAAACCAGTTTGGCTATCATCCGTAGTCATCGGTGAAGACGTTTGCATGAGGAAACTCATTGCAAAAATCTTGTCGTAACCGATACCAACAGTATCCATTTTATCACGAGACATCGCAACATCATACAATGAACGTGCTTCAACGACCTTAACTTCGTCTTTCACAGTTTTAGTTTGGACACCTTTATCGTCAACTGTGATTGCTTCGTATTGGTAAGGGACCGCAAAGAAACGGTTCTGAACATCTGCAAAACTTGCATTTGTTTCAGGAGTACGTAGTAACTCGTGGAAGAATCTGTAGCCTTCAAGAGTTGCATTGAATAAATCGTTCATGATTTCATTGCTTTCAGTTTCTGGACGGCCTGAGCCGTAAATCGCAGTCATGATCGTTTCATCAAGGAAAGCACGAATTTCAGAGAACAATCCAATATTTCTTTGGATCAATTGTAATTTTTGTGGCCAGCCGAACAAGATACGATCGTAAACATAGTTACGAGTCGCATAGTTACGGTTGTAATCAGCAATTTTATTTTTTACGATTTCAACAGCTGAACCACCGATATCGAAACGATTACACATGATTGATGAAAGCGTTCCACCATCTGAACATTGTTCGTAGTGTTTTACGATCGCATTTTTATTCAATGTTTCTTTTGTAAAGTGAACATAAGAATCATTACCCAATAATTTGATCAAATCGTTCATGTGGATCATTGTTCCATTGATCAAACCAATTTTATTTTGTTTCATTGCAAGCAATTGCTTTTCATTTTTCAGAACGGATTCGTCTAATTCAACGTAACCTGTGTAAGCAGCGCGAATTGCATGCGCATCGTAGGGGCCAGGACCTGCGTAATGTTGGTCGATGTCATTCATGTAATCCATAACAGAGGAGTAGTTACGGCCAGTTTCTTCGCCTTTGAATTCAAAGTTCTTTTGATCCGTAGAGGCTTTAAAGTTATGCATCAAACCATAAGCATGACCTAACTCATGTGACAATGTCGTCATGAATGATTGCTTAAAGTTGTCCATTAATTTTTGTTGGTAAGCTTGAGCGTAAGCTTCGCCTTCAAGACTTGGATCTGGCAAAGAAGCATCATTGATTTCGTTACGAGAGTAACGGAAACAGCCCGGTCTGTTTTGAGTTGCACGGTCAAAGCGGATTGCCATCGATAAGATTTGCTGACGTTTGTTGATCAAAGCACGAACGTCATCGCCTAATTTACCGTAAGTCAAGAAAACGTCATTCACTCGTAATTCAAGTTCACGATCATTTTCAACAAGGCGTTTATCGGCAGCTAAAGCCATTAACTTTTGAGTGATTTTAACATCCGAAGAAAGGTTTGCATTATCCAAAGGTAAATTGATTTTCGCCGATTTAACTGAAGATCTGAATGTATCTTTGTTCAGCTTACGTGCAGCAGGATCAGCGCTACGAGAAATCGCCAAGTTTTGGATCGTTTTCTTCATATCTTTGTGATCAAGCTCAAAGTACTTCACTAAGCTTTGGATATAAGCTTTGTTTTTCGCAGTTAACTGAGAGACACGTTGAACAGTGGCTTTATTCGCATCCTTAGTTTCAGCTTTTACTTTTTCAGTCGCAGTTGAAACAACTTGCTTTTTAGCTTTCGCTTTTTCAATAGCGTCTTTTTTCATATCATCGATCATTTTTTCGTACTGACGAGACATTTCTGTCATTTTCATCCAGAACTGAGTTTGATCAAAAGTGTTGCCTGTGTAAACGATCACGTTCGCTGATTCGATCACACCTGAACGTGGGTTGGCAGCTGGCTGTGCAACACCCAATAAACCGTTATCAGCAGGGATTTCATTCAACCAGATATAGTTTTTATCCAAGTCACCTAAGCGGCCTGTTTCTTTGCCTGGTTCTTCAATAATTAATTCGATATAATCATCAGCTCTTTCAAGTGAAGTACCACGGAAAGCAAAGCGGAATGTGTTATTCCATTCAGCGATGACTTGTTTAGCACCATCAACTAATAATTGACGACGAGATGGTGTTGTCGCTTTCGCATCATTAATACCACCTAAGTACCAACGTAATTTTTTTCCATTTCTTAAATCATGAATCATCGGCATATATTTTTCACTGCCATCACGGTTACCAAATGAACCGTTATCAGTGACTTTGTCAGCCAAAGTAAATACACCAAAGTTGAAAGCTTCTTGAGCCATGTAAGAAATATTTTGAGAAAACTGTTTGTCAGTTTCTAATGATTTACGTTTTACAAATGAAATACGCTCAACAACGTTAAAGTTTAATTGAAACGTTCCAGCCCAGTAAGCTGAGTTCACGTCTTTGATCGCAGCACATGATGGGTTGACTGTGTGTGAGCTAGAGATTGAAAAGTTTAATACGCCATCTTTAGCTAAACGCATATCTGTATTAGTGACTTTTGATGAAGCAGTTGCGATAAAGCATCCACCCGCATCAAAGAATGCTAATGGAGAGCTTGAGTCAGGAATACGATTCGATGTCCAGTCTAACATGATATAGTTAGCTTTTTCTTTTGTCGTTTGGAAAACTTGTCCTAATACAAGGTCAGAACCATGAGCATCTTCGTTCATGATACGGAAGTAACGAACTGGGATTGACATGATTTCTTCACGGTCTTTGGCGCCTTGACCTGTGTAACGAATGAGGGACATTTGATTACGAACGACTAAGCGATCGTCTTCAAGTTCGAATTTTACTAAAACCATATCGCCTGATGTACCTGTACGACCTAGGAATGATGACGCAGCATCTTCGAAAGTACGACGGAACATAAATTCGCCTTCAAGATCAGAAATCTTGATTGTACTGTCTGGATCCAAAAGACCTGTGACTTCTAATTGACGAGCTGATGAGTTTTCAAGGATTTCAACTAGTCCAACGCTTTGTGATTTAGGAACATCTTCTGTTAACACTGAAGAAGCGCCTTTACCGTTGGCATCAACTAGATCTAATTGAATTTTTTTATAAGCAACAGGAACTTTAGCAACTAATACAACAACACATGAGTCAGAAGTTGATTTGATAGCTGTTTTAATAGCCTCAGCAGAACATGCCACCACATTACCAGCTGAACCACCAGCCAAGTAAATACGACGTTGTTCATCAGTTAATTTTGATAAATCTGTGATTTCATAAACTAATAAATCCGTTGCAGATAACTGAGTAATGACTTTTGTATCACCTTTTAAGAATTTCAAACCGATTTTTAAATCAGATCCTAATTCCGCAGCTGTTGTAACGCGTTTATCCAATTTATTTTGATCATAGTATTCTTTTCTGAATTTTTCTAAAACAGATGACTCTAGAGCCATTGTTTTGCGATCTTCAGCTAAAGTTCCGATTTCGATATGAGTCGCTTGTTCCCAGCTTGTTTGCTTTAAACGTAAAGTAGCTGTTTCTTCTTTGAGTTCATTTTTAGTTCTTTCTAAAATACCTTTTGAACGAACCTGGTAGCTAAATAAAGGAACTAATAAAGTCCCTGTTTTTTGGCCTGCTTTGATTTGTTCTCTTTCAGCGGCGGCCAGTTTAATATCAGCAGATAATTTTTTCTGCTCGGCCACTGTGGCGCGGCTTTTCTTAACTGTTAACTGAGCTTCTTTTAAAGAAACAGCCAAGCTTTTTTCAATCGCATTTAATTCATTGACAGATTGAGCGACTTTGTAGGCGATCAAGTTGTTTTGATCGACTGAAAAAGTAATTTTAAACTGACGAACAGCTTGGCCTGTCATCGGCAAGTTATTAAACATAAACTTGATGCGTTCAGGAACATTGACTTCCTGTGCTGACAAGCGAGCAACGTCTGAAACATTCAATGCTTTCAAGTCACTGTCTGAGGCTTGTGATACATCTTCTTTTGCAGCGATAAAACCTGTTTCGGCATCGGGCGCCCCAAACATCGCGATTTCAAAGATATTTTCTTGAGCATCCTCTGGAAGTTCGGCTTTACGAGTTTTCGTACAAGCCGTGACCAATGAAATCAGGATGAGCATTTTTAAGAATCCTAATCCTTTGATCGCTGCTGCTGCTTTTTTCATTTTTTTCTCCTCAGTTAAACTTTCTATTCTTTTAAAACTTAATTCTTAAATATTTATTAAACTAAAATGCGACTCCAACTGTCCCATAGACAGTTGATGTCTTTTCATCAACAAGGTTGTAGTTACTATCTACTCCGTTGTCTTTCATCGCAGAGGCTTCGTTCGTGTGACCCACTGCTAAGTTAAAGTGATCGTTAATGCTGTAGCCGATTTCTTGAGAGGCGACAAAAGAAGGTGTTTTTAAATTACCTTGGTAAGTCCAACGAAGACGATTCAAGAACTCAACTGAAAAGCTCCAGTCTCCGATTGAATATCCTACGGCTAGCGTTTGATTTGAAGAATATCTATTTAATACCGCGCCGTTGATGTCTTGCTCGTAAGAATGAAAACTGCGACCTGCAGTTAGGCCCATCATCAAAGTCCATGTTCCATCAGCTTGAACCAATTGATCTGGTTTAATACCAAATGATAATCCTGCAGAAACAGCGCCTTGTAATTGATTTTTCTTTACTGAAACTTCGGATACAGGAATTACAACTGAAACTGACGGAGTCATCGTCAATATATAAGGAGAAGACCAAGCCCAGTCATAGCTGCCACGATTGTATGATACAGATGTATCTGAAAAACCGTTGGCAGTATCTTCGCTGTCTTTGATGTTTTCAGCATAAGATTGCTTGAGTGAAAAGTTACCAATAGGTGTTTTCAAAGAAGGAGCTAATAAGAACTCGATGCTGTCTGATCGAGTACCGTCCTGGAAATCAACTAAATTAGTACTGCGAGAAACTTGGAATTGACCTGATAACTTGTAATCAGAAGTTTCAGATGTCTTAACTTGAGTTTTTGTAATTTGTACATTTTTAGGAGCCATTGAGTTCGCCGAGTTATTATAAGCGGCTGATGCTTTAGCCTTTGCTTTCACTTGTTGGGCTGGATTGGGCTCGGAAATCAAGTCGGCTTGAACTGAAAAAGGAATCATAAAGCTGAACAAGCTTATGATAGAACCAACAAAAAGTGTCACTTTTGCACTGCGAGCTTTGTTTAAATTCATTTTAAATCCTTTTTAACAACACAATTGTTGTTAAAGATATGTATGCGAGACCCGTACCAAAGTTGAGTTGGCCCTGATTTACTAGGATGAAACCAATTGAAGGTGATTGTCTTATTTTGAGATTTGAAATTGTCGAGTCTTTTGACAGCAGCCGTTTACGGCGTGACCGCTGTCCACGCGCGCGCCGATTCATTTGGTCTTTAAAACGGATATTAAATCATTGCGCCGAGGGCTTCGGTCACCGCTGGGATTTCAAATTGTGAATCAGACGATCCAAAAATTCGCTCGTCGATTTTTTATCAAGGTCGAACAGATATCGATTAACCACGATCACATTC
>DALYIB010000112.1:0-8796 GCA_031970595.1 Pseudobdellovibrio sp. | reverse complement strand
GTAAGCGTTGCCGCTTTTCACATTATTCTGAACAATAGTAATGTGGTGAAAAGTACGTCTATAGATATACAAAAATTAAAAAATATTAAAATGCTTGTCCTTGATGTGGATGGGATATTGACCGATTGTCGCGTTTGGATGGATTCCAACGGCCAATGGAAGCGAATTTATTCAGTTCGCGATGGTGTTGGTATCAAAGCCCTGATCGAAGCGGGATACAAAGTTGGCATTATTACTGGATCCATGGCTGAAGACGTGCGTGCACGTGCTAAGATGCTAGGAATACAATACTTTTTCGAAGGCGCTTTGGATAAAAATCCTTCCTTTCAAGAACTCCAAAAACAATCTGGAATTCATCCTCATGAAATGGCGTATATGGGCGATGATATCTTTGATATTCCTTTGTTAAAACAAGTTCAATTTCCAGCAACAGTTCCTGATGCGATGGAAGAAGTTTTAGAAGTTGTTCAATATGTCACTCGCAGACCTGCCGGAAATGGATCTGTACGTGAAGTTTGCGACTATATTTTAAAATACGGATATTACTCATCACAAAATCAAGTAAAGGATCAAATATGATGAAATTGTGTGTAAGACTTTATCTTTTAGTCTTTTTATTCGGAAGTGCTACATTTGCACAAATCGAAGTTCCGCAAGACGAGTTAGCAACAGAAACTGTGTATCCTATTTTTGACCAAGCAAAAAGCGTTAAAAACAGAAATGTGCAAACGACAGGTCGTATTGATATTGGATTGTTTGGTGGCTTGGCATTAACAGAGCCAATTGCCAACACAACAAAATTTGGTCTGGCTGCCAATTATCATTTCAATGAATATCACTCGTTGGGATTGTTTTTAGTTTCAAATAGTTCTGGTTTATCCAAAGATGCTGAGGGTCTTAGAAATGATTTCAGATTAGATTTTACTCGAGCCCCACAACCCGAGACTTCGTTTATGTTGGATTACAATTACAAACCTTTTTACGGTAAAATGTCTTTTACTAAAAATGGCGTGATTAATACGACGATCTATGGATCAGCGGCTTTAGGTATGGTGAAGTACCAACACAAATCCTATCCGGCATTGGCAGTCGGTATCGGTGAGCGATTTTATTTTACAAAGTCACTTTCATTAAAAACAGATCTTCGCGTTTTTGCTCACCAAGCACCCATTCCGTTCAAGAAAAATGCACTTCGTTTAGATACCGATCCATCGACTGTAGGTGATCAAAATCCCGATCCGGTGCCATCGTTTGATAGTTTTGATGAGCGTATTACGTATACAACGAATTTAGAAATCGGTTTGAATTTTTTATTTTAAAGGATGAGAGATATGTTTAAAAAAATACTTCTGCTGATGGCCTTAATTACAACTGTGCAAGTTCAAGCACAGCAGTCTGAAGAAGACATGGAAGTGATTAATCTAGAAGGATTGTATAAAAACTCTCCTGTCCAGAAAGCGACGCCAACTCCACAGACGGACTTAGCAGCTCCAGCGCAGCCTACGGAGGTTGTGACTGCGACGACGGATGAAACAGTTGAACCACAAGAGCCTAAAACGGAATCTATACAAGTTGATGAGTTAAAAGATTTAAGTCGTTTAGTTCCATTCCGTGAAGTTTCGGTTATTCAGAAAAAATATCTTCCGAAAACGGAAAGATTTCAATTGTACGGAGCTTTGGCAACGACCACAAATACGCCTTGGTTTTTGAACTATGGTGCTAAGCTCAATTTGGCTTACCATTTTACCGAAAGTTTTGGTTTAGAAATTAATACTTTATTTTTAACCAGCACTGAACGCCAAGTTTCAAAAGAAATTCGTGAGCAGAATAATCTAAAGCCAGAGCAATTTATCTATACAAAGGGTTATTATGGATTGGATTTAATCTGGTCACCGATTTATGGAAAACTATCCTATATTGATGGATCAATTGTTCCATTTGATATGTACTTTTCAGCTGGTGGCGGGGTTTCTGATACGAATTCAGATGAAAAAAGTGTATCTACGATCCATGTAGGCACGGGACAAATCTTTGCGATTTCTAAAAGGTTAGCATTTCGTTGGGATTACAGTTTGAACATTTTCCAGGCGACTCCAATTTCAACAGGTTCTACGACAGCTCCTTCAAAAGGGAGTTACACTGATTTAATTTTAACAGCGGGTGTGAGTTTCTTTTTCCCAGAGGCAGGTGACCGATGAAAAAAACAATCTTAGTAACCTCATTATTGATTGCAGCAACTGCTTTGCAAGCGGCGCCAGCAAAAAGCGCAAATGCAAAAAAATTACCTGAAAAAAAGGTGACTACGACGACTCAGTCTCCAAAGGTTTATACAAAATCAACGAACTCAGCGATTCGAAATCAAATTTCGACAGCACTGACGCAAATTAAAAATGGTCAGTTTGTTCAAGCATCAAATATGTTGTTGGCTTTGACTCGCAGAGCAGAATTGGCCAACGAAAGACCCCAATTAAAATATTTACTGGGTGTCACTTTGATGGAAATGAACATGAATCAAGTGGCCGCTTTTCAATTCGTAGATGTTATCAAATCAGCAGATCCAAGATATACAAAACAAGCTTTGGAAAAACTGTTGATTGTTACAGATCGATTGGGTGATGAAACGCTTTTAAATTATGCCTTACAAAGAATCGACGTAAATAACGTTCCAGCTCAACACCGTGACATGTTGTATTTTCGTTTAGCGGAAATTAAGCAAAAATCAGGTTTGTATTCAGAAGCTGTTCAGTATTATACAAAAGTAACACCACAAAGCCGTTATTATTTAAATGCTTTGTATAATATGGGATTATCACAAGCTGAAGCCAATCAAACTGAATTGGCATTAGGATCATTTCAAAAATTATTGAATCAACGTGCTTCCGCGAACGTGGTAGATACAAATAAAGTCGCAGCCCAAATGGCCATTGCACGAACATTGTATCAAAAGAAAGACTGGGAAGGCGCCATCGAGGCTTATTCTAAGATTCCGCGAGATCACATTCTTTGGCATGATTCATTATTTGAACGCAGTTGGGCGATGTTAAGAGCCGCACGATTCCGTTCGGCTTTAAGTAATTTTCAGTCATTGCATTCAAGTTACTATGATGATTTCTATATTCCAGAAACTTTATTGTTAAGATCGATCGTTTATTTGTATATCTGTAAATACGACGAGATGGATAAAGTTTTGAATTTGTATGATAAGCAATACGGTCCGGTAGAAAAAAGCATTGAAAGCTTTTTATCCAGCCGTAAAGGTGCTGAGTCTTATTTCCAAGAAATTAACAAAGCCTATACAATTAAGACAAAAGAAAATACAAAGTTAAAAACACAAATTTCGTATAAGGCTTTACGTCATGTCGCTGAAGAAGGCGATGTCAGACGTTCGTTAATTTACATCAAAAAATTATTGGAAGAACGTCGTTTGATCGATGAAAATCCGCAAATCAAATCTTCGGCGATTGGTGCCTATTCACTGAAATTACTAGTTAACAGAACACGCAGTGCCAAGGCTTACACAGGAGATTTGGTCAAAGCACATTTACAAAATATGATGATCGAATTAAAAGACTTGCGCGAACAATCAAGTCTTATCCGATACGAAATGATTAATGGTAAAAAAGAATCTATTAAAAAACGTATAGCGGGCAAAGACCTGAGCGAAGTTCAAGTTGATGAAAACAAGGATCGTTCGTTTTACGTTCAAAATGGTTATGAATATTATCCGTTCCAAGGTGAGTATTGGTTAGACGAAGTTGGAAACTATCACTACTTAGGAAAACAGAACTGCGAGTAATCTATGAAGAAGTTTATAATTTGTTGTATAGCGACAGTCCTCTTTTTTCAGTATCCAGCGTTTGCAGCGCCTGTTAAAGGCAAAAAGCAAACCGTCGGAGAACTTTTAAAGCGTGCTCGTGAAGAAAGCCGCGGTAGTAAAGTTCAGCAGATGCAAAAATCAGATGTGAATGTTCCAGATTCTCAGTTTAACTTTCAAAAACGCGAAGCTGTTGATTTGGGCAGTGTTAAGCCACCGCGCTCGACAGAAATTATGAAAGTAGAAGTCACTGGGGATCAGGCTGAATACGAAAAAACACTCGATAAGCAAATACAAGAATTATACAAACTGACACGCAAGTTTGAAAATAATCCTAACCGCGGTGAATTGTGGTTAAGATTGGCTGAGTTGTATGTTGAAAAAGCAACTTTGGTTGATGCAAGAAAACAAGATTTGTATGATCAACAATTAGCTCAGTTTCAATCAGGAAAAACTAAAGTAAAGCCGAAATTAGACTTGGTTGAATCACGCGATTACAATAAAAAAGCTATTCAGTTGTATGAATGGTTTTTACGTGATTATCCAAAAGATGAAAAAACCAGCCAGGCTTTGTTTTTCTTGGGATATAATTATTTCGAACTAGGAGATACGAAAAAAGGATCTTTTTATTACGATCAGTTGACTCAAAAATTTCCCAAAAGCCCGTTCGTCGGAGAAGCCCATTTTGCATTGGGTGAATATCATTTTGAAAATGAACGCTGGGTGGACGCCTATAAACAATATGCTCAGTTGATTAAAGACAAAAGACATCGTTTACACACGTTTTCCATGTACAAAGGGGGCTGGTGTTTATTCCGAATGGGTAAAACCGAAGAAGCCATCAAGTACATGGATTTCATCATTCGCATGGGTAAACAATCTAACGTAGCGATGGGTTCCGCAACAGCGGCTACTAAAAAAGCGGTTAACAAAAGTCGCCTTGAAAATGAAGCACTTCGTGACATCGTTGTTTTCTTTGCAGATTTAGGCGATACACAAAGAGCCATTAAATATTTTGAATCAGTTGCCGGTAACGAAAGAAAATCATATTTAGAAAAATTGGCCTATTATTTTGGAGACAAAGGAAATCGTGAGGCCTCTAGAGATGTTTTCCATTATTTGATTAAATCAGATCCAAATTCTAAAAAAGCCTTCGAATACCAATACCAAGTGGTGCAAAATTATTTCTACGCTAAGAATTCTCCTCAGTTCAAAGAGGAACTTTATCGTTGGATTAATGACTATCGCAAAGGATCGAATTGGTCAGTTCAAAACGAATCTGATAAGGCTTTTATTGAAAATGTTTATAAATTACGTGAACAAACATTACGTAATTATATTTTACAACAACATCAGACAGCCCAAAATTCACGCGCAAAGTATTCACAGCAAACTGCCTTGGATGGGTACAGTCTTTATTTCCAAGAATTTGCGGATTCTCCGAATGCTGCCGACATGAGATTCTTTTACGGGGAAATTTTATACGATATGGCAAAGTATGAAGAAGCTGCCACGCAGTATACTTGGGTCGCAGAAAATGCGCCGCAAAGTAAATATGGTGCGAAGGCTTCTCAGAATTTATTGTTATCGATTGAAAAAGCGTTACCTAAAGAAGAGGAAATGCAAAAACGTGTGGGTGATTCTATTGAGCCAATTCCAATGGATCCACGAGTTGAAAAGTTTATCAAATCAGCAAGTTGGTATTTGCAAAAATTTCCAACAACTGATAAAGCCCCTGATATCAAATTCAGAATGGGTCGATTGTATTATCAAACGAATAATTTTGGACCGGCTGAAAAGCTGTTCAAAGAAATTGTGGAAAAATATCCTAAAACAAAGTTTTCAGAATACTCTGCCAATTTAATTCTGGATATTTACAATTTGAAAAAAGACTACGATGGACTTGAAAAAGTAGGTACTGAGCTTTTGGCATATCAATCTATTTCTGATTCAAAAGCGGGTTCGGATATTCGTGGTGTCTTAGAAAAAGCGAATTTTAAAAAAGCACAAGATCTTGAGGTTTCAAAAAACTATTTAGCTTCTGCTGAGCAATTTCAGGCCTTTGTGGCACAGAATCCGAAATCGGAACTAGTGTCGATGGCCTTGTTTAATGCGGGTGTTAATTTTGAACGTGCTGGTAAAATTCCTGAGGCCATTGCAAATTATAAAAAACTACAATCATCCAAAGACAAAAATGCAGATGCTTTAAAGTTAAAATCAAAAAAACTTTTAGCTAAATTGTATCAAGATACAGGTCGTTTTGAAGAATCAGCCCAGTTGTTTAAACAATTAGCGCAAGAAAATCCAAAAGATCCATTGGTCGCAAATTACATTTACAATGCAGCAGTGATGTTTGAATCCACAGGTAAAACGAAAGAATCTGCAGACAGTTATATGCAGTACACTGAAATTAATAAAAACCAAAAAGAAAATTTGGATATTATTTTCAAAGTGGCTGAAATGCATCGTAAAGCGGGTCAAAAAAACTTGGCTTTGCAGAAATTTAAACTGTATGCAGATCAGGCTCCTGAGTCGGCTAAAAAAGTCGAAGCTTACTATTGGATTTTCCAAATTACAAAAGCGGACGAGGCCAAGCAAAAAGCTTTGGCGACGTATCAACGTATTGGAAAAGACAGCAAAGAAGCTTCAGCTCGATTTGTGGCTGATTTCAAATTTATGGAAGCCGAAAAAACATTCAAGCAGTTAAAATCAATTTCAATTCCAGCAGATCCAGCCAGACAGAAAAAAGCGGTCGATCAAAAATTGGATTTAGTGACTCAGTTAACAGCGGAATTGGGTGAAATTATTAAACTAAATACAGCTGAAGAAATCGTTAAATCACTGAATTTATTAGGTATGGCCAACGAACATATGGCGGATGCGATCACTGGGGCTCCGGCACCGGGTGGTTTGAACGATGAACAGAAAAAACAATACGCTGAAGGAATTGCTAAAATCGTAGAGCCATTTTTGAAAAAGGCACAAGATAGTTACAAATTAGCTGTCGAGCGTGGATCGGATCTGGAAGTCTATAATGAAGGATATCTTCAGTCGTTACAGAAAATGAATGCAAAAGATCCTAAAAGTTTCCCATTGGGCCAGGAAATCAATGCAGAAACTAAAAAAATCAATTGGATAGGTGAATAATATGAAAAATCAAATCATTTACTTGATCATATTAGGATTTATTTTTGGATGCTCTTCCAAGCCCACTCAGACAGATTCGGATACAGAAGCTGAAGTTGTCACAGAGAAACCAGTTGCAAAACCGTTGGCCATTAAACCAGTAGTTGAAGAAACACGAGTTGAAAAGCCCGCAGTCGAAACGGCGAATTTGGATCAAAAATTAGATGCAGCTTTGAAGAAAAAAGATGAAGCGCAAGTACAGGCTTTGGCTTCGGAATTGTTGTCGTTGAATTCAAAAAATTATAAGGCATTACATGCTTTAGGAATTGTTGAATACAAAAAAGGCCGTATGGAAGCTGCCGAGATTTTATTTCGCAGATCGATCAAAGAAAATCCGAACTTTGCTCCGGCTTACAGTAATTTAGCATTGGTGCTATTAGAAATTGGAACACAAGCGGAAGCTATTCGTGAATTTAAAAATGGATTGAAGGTAAATCCAAACGATCCTGTTATTGGTGCTAATTTAGGAAGTTTGTACATCAAAGCCAAAGATTATACGAAGGCTGAATTTGCTTTAGAAATTCCTGTTAAAAAAGGTGTTAAAGAAGTCGAAGTTTTAAATAACTATGCCGTGGCCTTAACTCATAGAAATAAATTAGATGAAGCTGAAAAAATCTATGAGCAGTTAATTAAGGATAATCCTAGTTCGCGCGATATTATGTTAAACTATTCGGTGTTCTTGATTGATTACAAACAAAAGTACAAACAAGGTTTGGATTTACTGAACAGACTAAAGTTTGTAGGTGCCCCTTCTGAATCCAGAAATTTAATAAAGGATTTGGAAAACAAGGCTAAAATAGGTTTAAATAAATAAACGAGGTCTATTTGTGAAAGTTCATATAAGAAATCTCATTCTGATTTTGACAGCAATGTTTTTGCAGGCGTCAGCATATGCGCAAGCGACAACAAACGCTGCGTCAAAGGCTTCGCGCAAGCAGTCTTTGAACTTTGAAGACGAACTTGTAGAAGGATCTGCACAGAAGCCAGATTTATTTTATTTGTTCCAACGTAAAGATGTGAGTCAAGGACGATTGATCAAGTTAAGACAAAATTTTTTGCCCGAGATGAGAAAAACAACTGAAGACGTACAGCGAGTTCGGGGGGGACGTTGAAATCTCCGATTATATTTAGAGTATTTAAGAATAATCAAATTCACTTTGTAAAACAGTTCATTGATAAAGATCAAGTGATCTTTGGGATGGCTGACGAAGTTGAATCGAATGTGGATGTTCCACTTGATTCCAAAGAAATTTCTGCCATCCACTGTTTAGTTGAAAAGCGTGGCCCGCAATACTATTTGTGTGATTTGGGTTCGACGCAAGGAACTTTTAAAAATGGTCAGCAAGTTTTAGACGAAGCTTTATCCTCTGGAGACGAGTTTCAAATTGGCCCATTCAAAGTGGTCTTTTTTATGGGAGTTCCAAAGCCTGTTCATACAGAAGCGAGCTCGGAAATCCAAGTCCCACCAATGAAGCCAACAGCTCCGCCGGTCATGAAACCAGAGCCACGTGAAAAAGTAGTTATTCCTGAAAAGCCTGTCGAAGTTGCTCAACCGAAGCCTCAGATTCAAACAGCTTTTGTGGGTCAAAGACCTGTTCAGCGCCAGCAAAATGTGAAAATGTCGCGACGTAAAAAAGGTGAAAAAACTTTTTCACCGAATAGTGATCGTAAAAATTTGAATGAATTTATTAAACCGGGTCAAGGTGGCGTTGTTGAAGTGATCGTGTCATGGAGAGAGCGCGTATTAAATACTTATCATTTTAACCCCCAAGGGCAGATTAAATCGGGCCCAGGTC
>DALYIB010000111.1:8077-8840 GCA_031970595.1 Pseudobdellovibrio sp. | reverse complement strand
AAATCTGTATCTGTACGAACAATTCTCCATTCCGCTTTACCAAATGGCATTTGCGATGGATTTTGCACATCTTGTGAAAGCTGCGGGGCTAAGGCACCATATTTGTTAGAAAGAACACCATCCACAACATTTAAACCAAATCCCAGCAAGTCTTTACCGCGCAATTCGCCCTTTTTAAAAGTCACGATTTCGATCGGTGCATTCACCGTCGTGACTTGATCCGGAATTTGAACGTCGGGCTTAAAAACTTTCAGTAAATGTTCTTCTTCCATTTGTGTCGATCGGAACCATAAAATTTTTGTTTGGATTTCTTTGGTTTTTAAACCATGGTCGATTTCAAACTGTTGTTTACGGAAGTTGGCATAAAGCGGTTCCGTTGTTGAATCAAAAATAAGAGCTCTGAGCGCGCCGGCAATTTTTGAACCGAATTGTTTTTGTTTTTCATATTTTTGCTGTAACTCTGGACTGTCTTCGAAGTTGAAATCGCCGTTATCACCTTTGCTGACAAATTCACCATTAAAATTCAAAATAAAAGCATCTGTATGTAAATCTGTATTTTTAGTTTCGTATTTAATTTTTAAAAGATTAATAAAATAATTCACGTCAAAAGTTAAGTTCTTTACTTTTGTATTTTGATCACGAATAAAAACTTGGAAACCTGCATCGGTCCGTGTGATTTGTGTCTGGCGTAAAATCACTTTACCACCACCCGCTGATAAAACCAACTGCGGCTGTACCGTGGAAGAAAAAGCCACTAAAGCGT
>DALYIB010000111.1:0-8067 GCA_031970595.1 Pseudobdellovibrio sp. | reverse complement strand
GCCAAGGCTTGTACCCATTTGTCCCATGATACCAACTGAATCTGTGATCGTAAAAACTTCACCGATTTTCAGTGCCGAAATAAATCCTGTCAACTGACCTTCTTTTAACGGCGATGCCATTTTTTTAAGGTGCGATGGGACGAAAACTTGTGACCATGGAATATTTTTTGTTTCTTTCAGACTGTCCAAAGGACGGACGTGAGTAAATTCCCGCTGATAACCCACATTCGCGCCAAAGTTATTGCGAATGCCACCTAATTCGTCGACAATTTTCATAAGACCCACTGCTGCCGAAACAGAAACAGAGTCAACCAATTGAACAGCGGCAGAACTGCCGTAGAATGTTCCCGTTGTCACCAAGCGTGTGGCACCAAAATTCAAACCCGCTTGAACGCCGGTCACAGATCCAATCGGGCGATAACCTTGCTCGGTTAATTCTAGGCCTTTGATATTCTGGCTCAAGATTTGAGTTTGAGTTAATTTTAATTTATCTGACAACTGTTCAATCGCGACATCCATGACTGCCGATTGAGCTTTGATTTTCATATAACGACCAAAATCACCTTTATCAAATGGCGATGGACGATCCCCATGTGAAAAACGCTGCGGAAAACCAGGGATGTATTCAGTTACAACCTTGCCAGCTACCACATAACCATCTTTAGAATTATAATTCAGCTGTGGAATTTGTGCGTTTAAACGAACAGATTCGTTCGGACGGAAAAATGTCTCTAACATATTTTGAGCGCGTAACATCAGTTTAGCTTGAACAAGTTGTTTCAAACCTTCTGGATAAGCACTGGCATCAATAATTTCTTTCCAGTCTTGATCTGTTAAGGCGGCCACCTTACGAAGCATCCAACGAACATCATCAGAACCTGTATTTTCAAAATAATAACTTTTATCAAAATTAATAAAAGCCCAACCATCACGAACAAAAACAGGTTGAACAGAAACACGGTTCAAACTTTCACCCAAATCACCTAAAACAAAGGGCACTAATAAAGAGCGCGCCGTTCTGTTTTGCATCGCATACTGCAATTGTCCTGATCCGAGAGCTAACAAGCCGTCAAACAAGCTAGGTGTTGTCGAGCTCATTTTTTCAAGATAGGCACCGTGAACAAAAAGACTTTTCTCTCCTGCCTCAGATAAAAATTCACGTTGATTTTCAGCCGACTTAAATGGCGCTAAGGACAAACAATCCGTGGCTGTTTCATCCGGACCATTTTCACAAAAAGCTGTTTTAATGAAATCTTGTTTTTCTTGTGCCGATTTAAAATCGATACGAATTTTAGAAACGTATTTAGGCGATAGTTGGTAATAACCTAATTTGCGTAAAAGGGCTGACTTCAAAAGGCTGGAGTGAACCTGTAAACCTAAAGTTAAAATATATTTTTGATTTTTTCCAACCGGGCTGACATAGGCCGAGAAAAAACCTAATTCACGATTGGCTCCCAATAAACCAGTCACCTCAACCGAAGACAAATTATTTGGAAGTTCCGCATGGATTTGACTGTCAACAGCCGAATATTTTTTATTTTGCCAGTAGTCATCACCCAAAGGACTTAACAATGAAGTGTCTTGTCCACTTTGTGACATCTGAATGATTTGAGCATAGGAAAGCTTTTGACCTTTTGAATCCACTAAATCCGCAGCCGGTTTAGTGACTGTTTGAAGAGGAATGCGAATAACAGGATCTTGTTGAGCAAAGCCGAAAGCCGAAAATAAAATAACCTGAACCGCTAACCAGTTTTTTAGGCGCATGGGCACTCCTTGAATCTGGTTAATATAAACGATTCAAAGTGTGATTCCCACTGTCCAAAGATTTGACAGATCTATTTTACAATTGTGGCTATGGTTTGAAATACAGCGTATCTAGAGGCATTGTCAGGTAGTTCGAATCTGTGAGACTCAATTTTAGAAGGCTTGCCAGCAACTGATCGCGCTGATTTTTCAGTGTCACTTCGTCTAAGTTATCAAAATCATGAAACATCGTCGCAAAATACATGCTTTGTCCGTTTTTCAAAGAAACAAGACCCGCTAAATTCAATGTCGGCACATCATAAAGACGACCAGTTTTAAAAACCACATTTTTATTAAAAGGTACCGGCGGCTGTAACTGCGAATCATAAGTTCCTTGGTCTAAACCTGCCGTCAATAGTAAATGGCCTAAATTGATTTGATAATACTTGGTTATTAAATCTAAATACTTCAGCGTTTTTAAAACTGAATAACAAGATCCCATATTGTCAAATCGACCCAGCGAATTAATCAAAGGCAGTCCGGAACCCGTTCTGAATACAAGCTCTGATTTTTTCACACCCAAATCAGAAATTTGGAATTTTAAAAATTCGGATTCGCCCCCTAAAAATTGAAACAGGGCATCTGTTATATAATTATTCGACGTGGTATTTATATTTTTAAGATATTTGGCCAAAATAGCTGAGCGAAATTCGATAACTTGGTCAAAAGGTAACTTTTTGAAATCCCCGTCCGAAAGCACTTGAACTTTGCGAACAAAGAAATTTGTTGGAATTGAAATTCCTTTTAAATTTTGTCGAGCTTGCGCCGACTGCCCTGCCCAGTTTTGCGAGTTCAAAATAAGTCCAAGATTCTGCACTGATTGCTCCAGCGAAACCGGAACATCCACTAATTCTGTGTGCGGATTATTCAGGACAGAAATATAGACTCGAGTTGTTGTATCGATATAGAGGTTTCGAATCCCTTGAATATTTTTTTGTTCAAGCAATGACAATAAATAAAATATTTTTTCAATATTCACAACAGGATCATATCCCGTCGTCAAAGCAGCATCGATAGTCCCATCGCCATTCAAGCGGTAACGCAGCTGTGTTTTAAAACGATAATCAGGTCCTAATTTTTTAAGCGCCCAAGCTGTTACAAACAGCTTTGACAACGAGGCCAAAGGATAAGGTGTTAAATCACGAACACCACTGTAAGTACCTATTTGACCAGACTTTGATTCACAATAGCTGAGGCGGTTGTCTTGACTGAAGGGAAGCGTTCGGGAAGGCGTGGCCGAGCGAACAATCGTATTTTGAAAAGAAGCGGCTGTGCCAGTTGTTGTTGAAATGGATCCTGCAGGAGACGACGAATCGCCCCCTGGAGGCTGACACCCCATGGTTAAAAACAAACTGAAACTGATTAAAGCTCGTTGTATCTCCGCCCGCATGGGGGCAAATATGCCTTAGATTTGACATTTTCTAAACTGTGATCTTTTAAACATGAAAAAGTTGCATGACGAAGACCCGTATTTTTTGTAAAAGAGATCAAGAAGGATTTAAAGACATGTCACGTACAATCTATGAATACAAAGTTTCACAAATTATCGACCACACCCAAATTATTCGCGAACTTTATTTGGATCTAACGAACCAACCTGAATTCAAATTTAAAGCAGGCCAATTTGTCATGCTTCATGTTCCTACGGAAACTGGAAAACCCGCTTTGCGCGCTTATTCCATTGCAACTACAGAACACGATACACAAAAATTTCGTTTAATTTTTAAATTTGTTGAAAATGGTGTCGCATCAAAATATGTCTGGGGATTAAGAGCTGGTGACACTGTTCAATTCACAGGACCTTTTGGTAAAGTCTTTTTCCAAGAACCTCCGACCGAGCAAATCGTATTTTTAAATACCGGTAGTGGTTTATCTCAACATTTTTGTTTCTTGGAATCAAAAATGAAACAGTATCCAAACCTGAAGTATCGTTTGTTATTTGGTGTTCGTTATGAATCCGATCGCTATTACATGAAGGAATTAGATGAGTTAAAAAAACACTTACCTCATTTTACCTATGAATTCGTCATCAGCCGACCGTCGGAACAATGGACTGGCAAAAAAGGCTATGTCCAAAACTTTATTAAAGAGTTTGATTATTTAAATATCCCAACTACTTTTTATCTGTGTGGAAATGGTGCCATGATCAAAGACGTCAAACATCAGCTGTTCGAAGTCGATCAATTCGATAAAACAAAAGTTTGGGCTGAAGCTTTTGATTAATCAAAAAACATATTATTTTGCTATTTTTCAGTTATTTTGTGCTGGAGTCATCTGGGGCCTTTCATTCACCTGTGTGAAGTGGGGCTTGATTGATTTTACAACATCTCAGTTATTATTTTGGCGATTTTTACTGGCCTTTGTTTTAGGGGAATTGTTGATGTTTGCTTTTTCTAAAAAAACTTGGAAAAGCTCTCATCGCGATATTTTTCTGTCGCTGAAACCGGGGCTTTTTTTAGGTTTTTCGTTGATTTTTCAAATTCATGGATTGCATTTCACAACAGCGACGAATTCAGGATTTATTACTTCGCTTTATGTTGTTTTAATCCCCTTCATCTCTTTATTTTTATTTAAATATCAAATCCGCTGGTTCCACTTTGCATTGGCTCTGTTAGCTTTTGCTGGCATGGGCTTGTTACTGAATTTGCAACAACTGGATATTAATAAGGGTGATTTACTGACTTTGGGAGCCGCGCTTACAGCCGCTTTTCAAATTATTTATATCGGCCACAGCGCAAAACATTCTGTGAATGCCTTTCGATACAATAACTATCAGACATTTTGGTGTCTGATTACAATCATCCCGTTTTTAATTTATGAAAGCATCAGTTTGGAAAAAGGTTTTCTGCCCCAACAAATATCCATACTGTCTGTCACCGGATTATTAATTCTGGTGTTTTTAGTCAGTATGTTGGCTTTTTATTTACAAGTTTCGTCACAAAAAATCTTGTCGACAACGACAGCTAGCATGCTTTGTTTGCTAGAGGCTCCGTTTTCGTTTCTGTTTGCCGCTTTGATTTTACAAGAAAAACTGATCGGTATTCAAATCGTCGGAGCTTTTTTGATTTTACTGAGCTCGGCTCTTTCGATCTATGTAGATCGACCACAAGACGGAAGCCGCTAGAATCGCCGCACCGACTAGCCCCGTCAGCCATTCTGGAGCATGAAAGAACGGCTCTGTGTACATCAAGAAAGCGAGTGCTCCTAAGGCATAGAAAGCCCCGTGTTCAAGAAATTTAAACTGATCTAAGGTGTTTTGTTCGACAAAATAAATCGTTAAACTTCGTACGAAAAACGCTCCGATCCCCAGACCGATCATGATTTGAACTAAACTGTTGGTCAGCGCAAAAGCTCCGATAACGCCATCAAAACTAAATGAAGCATCTAAGACTTCGAGGTAAAGAAACAATCCTAATCCACCACTGGCCACAACTGAATTGGCATTATCCACGATTTCCAGATTTTCAAGCCACTCGGCCAAGCTGTGAACCAAAATATAAGTAATAATCCCCCATAAACCCGAAATCAAATAAGCCATTTGATTTTCTGCCGGAATCATTTTCGTCAAAGCAATTAACAACATCAGTGCCAATGCAGATTCGGCACCATTAAATTCACCGACTTTGACCATGGGCTTTTCAATAAACCCAATCCAATGAGTGTCTTTTTCGGGATGAATAAAAAAACTAAGAAAAACCATGAATAGAAAAAATCCACCAAAGCTAGCCACGGATAAATGAGCGGATGTCATGATTTGTGCGTACTGAGCCGGATCCGAAAAAGACAGAACCAAGGCTTCGATCGGATTAATGTGCGCCATCACAGCGACAATGATCAGTGGAAATAGCAAACGCATTCCAAAAACAGCAATCAAAATACCCCAAGTCAAAAAGCGATGACGCCATAGCGGAGTCATTTTTTTAATAATAGTGGCGTTCACAACGGCGTTATCAAATGATAACGAAATTTCCAGAACGGCTAAAAGCAAAGCAGTAAAACCTGTCTGCAATATAAATGAAGGGTGTGGATTCTGAGACCAAGCAATCCCCATAGCGATCAATAATCCAATAATTAAAACAGCGAATGAACCTTTGAAATATTTTAAAATCATAAAAATAGTGTCGAAGTTTTTAACAGAAAAAACAAGACTAAAGTTTGTACAGACTTACGTCGAAACTCTGCTTGCCACGATAGCAAGGAGATTTAAATGAAGACGAAAATGATTTTTGTTCTAGCAATAGCCTCAGGTATCTCGATGAGCTGCCAACGTATGAAGTTTGCGCAAGTATCTGAAGATGTCCAGTCTTCTTTATCAATTCCTTTAGATCCAGTGCCGGTCACACCTGAACCTCCAGTAACACCTCCTCCGCCGGTAGTTGTTCCAGTCAAACCACAACCCGTTCTATCAGCAGGAGCATGTGCCGCTGATTCATCAACAGTCCTTACCAGCTGTCAAACTTGCCAAGTTCCCTTGAATCCACCAGCACCGCCGCAATTTTCACAAAAGGGTCAATCCTTAATTGATATCATGGCGATCGGTTGTTCTGTTCCTAATAAAAGCGCTCCTGTTGGATACAAAGCTCCGACTCGTGATGAGTTGATTCAAAGACTCAATAGACTATCTCCTACTTTTTATCCAGATTCGAATATGTCAGCTGCGCAAGTGGCTGTGATCGAAGGATTGAAATCAAGTTCATCTATGCAAAACAAAATGTTTGGTGGTCTTTGGTATCAACCTCCATTATCAGATGCCTTCGAAACTTATTTCGGGATCGAAGTTGGTGAAGCCGTTTATCAGCTTTGCTACCAAAGCTCGGAATCAAAATTTACTCCGACGAATACAACAGAACTGCATTCAAAACAATATCTCGACTGTACTTACAATATTGGATTCGGTTGTACCGAAACAACGACATATAAAAACGCGAACACTTACAGAAATCAATTGCGTGCGGGAATGCTGGAATCCATCAACAATCCTTACGTAGCACCGCCGCCGACTCCGAGCAAAAATTGCCAATGGGAAAAATATGATGGCTACTATGATATGGGCGGACCTGAACAAGTTGCTAAATGGCTTATCTCTAGCCAAAAAGTATCTCTGGAAGTCAAAGGACCAGCCGGTCGTTGCGATGTCATTACATCATTACCAACAGGATCTGATATTCCAACAGGTGAAGTTGTGATGTCAGCTTACGTTTGTAAATAAGATATTTTTATTCAAAATTGAATTGAGGGCTTCTTGAACAAGAAGCCCTTATTATTTGGGGGGACCTGCTGAGTTTGGACAAAAAGAAGCTGAAAAAACTTTTTGACCTTTGGCTACGCATCCTATCTGAACCTGAGGAATCTTGAGCAAGTCGATATCACGAATATAAGCTTTTTGAGGCGTATCTTGGTTTTTTTGATAACAATTAAATTCAATCCACTGTTCTTTAAAAATATCGCTTGAATCAAAACGAGGCTTGAAAACTGTACGATCCGACACCAAAGTGCAGTCCTGAGAAACTTGGAATTTTTTATTGGCCGTAATTATTTTAAAGGTACAAACACCGTTTGAATTATAAATAACAGATTCAATTGTATCGTCTGCTTGAACTTTTAAAGCTGTCGTCTGACTTGTTTGCAATTCAGTTGCTTTTTTGAATTCGAATGCTTTAAGAAAAATATAAGATTGCTGTTCAACTAAACTGAGGTAATTTAAGACTTCTTTGTTTTCAGACCACGGATGGATCAAGCCTGTATCCATCAAACAAGATACTTGTTGCTTCTTTGACAAATCATTTACAGATCGATAAGCCTTGATACTAATCATTTTTTTAGTCGAAGACATCAAATCAATAACTGGCGCCGGCTCTTCTCCGCTCCACTCATTATACAGAACTCGAGTCTTTATTTTTCCACCGCGCTGCACTTCGACCAATTCGGATCGCAAATCAGCCTGCGCGACTGCCGATAAAATAAAAAACGTCAAAAAAATGAAAGGCATTAGGACTCCAATAAACGTTCGTGCAATTTCACAACGGCAGGAGCTGAATCCTTATCCGAAACCACGAAACAAAAATTATGTTTGCTGGCGCCCAAGCAAATCATTCGCACGTTAATATCTGAAATTGCTTGGAAAATTTTTTGAGCAATACCCGGAGTGTGATTGATATTATTACCAATCACCGACACAAGACATAAATTTTCTTCAACGTGAACTTCACAAAATTTAGAAAGATCCTGCAATAAGGTTTTATTTTGCAACGTGCCTTCGTCCAC
>DALYIB010000110.1:0-8868 GCA_031970595.1 Pseudobdellovibrio sp. | reverse complement strand
GGGAAAGCCGCTGCGACGTATTTCTTAGTTTTATTCGGAGCTTCTACGCCCAAGATCAACATGTGCTCGGCCAACCATGCTTCGTCACGACCCATTGTCGAAGCGATACGAAGAGCAAAACATTTTTTACCTAACAAAGCATTTCCGCCGTAACCCGAACCAAATGACCAGATTGATCTTTCTTCTGGATAGTGAACGATATATTTATTTTCGGCGTTACATGGCCAAGTGACGTCTTTTTGACCGGCAGCTAAAGGCATACCCACAGAATGAACACAACGAACAAAGTTTTCGCTGTTTCCCAAAAGGTCTAAAACTTTTTGACTCATACGAGTCATAATACGCATATTCACTACAACATAAGGTGAATCTGTGATTTCAATCCCAATTTTTGAAATTGGCGAACCCAAAGGACCCATGCAAAATGGAATCACATACATGGTACGACCTTGCATACAACCATCAAATAATTTACCTAAAGTTTTTCTCATTTCAGAAGGATCTGTCCAATTGTTCGTAGGACCGGCGTCTTCTTTTTTCTCGCTGCAAATAAATGTGCGATCTTCAACACGAGCCACATCCGATGGATCTGACCAAGCTAAATAAGAATTAGGACGTAATTTTTCATTTAATTTTTTTAAAGTTCCTGCTGCGACCATTTGATCGATCAAAGTTTGGTTCTCGGATTCCGAACCATCACACCAGTGAATATGTGCCGGCTTTGTTAACGCCGCGATTTCTTTGACCCAGTTCAAAAGCAATTGATTTTGAGTTGCCATAATCCATCCTTTTTTTAATCCCACTCTTTTAATGTTTCAGAGGTAAACTGGCAAGAATTAGGTCAGGTTTTTATGGGATTTTTAAGGCGTGTGGACGAATTCTAAAGGATTGGGTCAAATAGCACTAAATTGTTGCATTTTTGCCTCAATTCCGCTGAATTTAAGTGTAGGAATTATACAATAAGGAGGCTTTCAATGAAGCTTTTAGCAAAAATTTTACTATGTACGTCATTCACACTGGCCCTCACTGGCTGCGATCCATTCGAAGGAATGTTATCAGTCAAAAAGGCTTTTACAGTTCTCAGCATCGAAAAAAATCCGGGCTGTAACGGTGAAACTGGCTTTGACTGCGAACAAAAAGTCAATGTCGCAATCCCAGTGGGTGATCATTCTGCGAAAATGGATTTCGTTGGCAAAGACCAATTAAAAATCACTGTTAAAGTGAATGGCAAAAAGAAAACGATCAACATGGATTTACCTAAAAACAATATTCCATCTGAAAATGGCGAATTTTTAATTCCAGCCGCGGATTTAGGCCAAGCCTTTTCTGCGCAAGGCGGAATTGCAACGAACAAACGTGATTCAGAAAAATTTCGTGGATACGAAGGTTGCACTTACACACGTTATGAAACCGTTTGTAATGTTGTGAACAACCAAACAGTCTGTCACGAAGTTCCTCGTCAAGTCCAAGGCCAACAATACGTTGAATACTTTGATCGTATCACACAGCAAAATATCAATGTCAATTTTGTAGGAACAGAATTATTAGCCGCATTCAACGGACAAAGAAATTTTTCAGAACGTATTTACACGTATCGCGATCGTTGTTTTTAATTTTTCTTTTTTTGAACAGCATTTAAAACAAGTGCTAAGAAAACCAAAGCCATTCCAAAATATTGGAATGGCTTTAATTTTTCATCCAACAAAATCCACGCTGCTATTGCCGCCACAACCGGTTCAATCATCACCACGATGGATGCCACGCCACTACTGAGTTTCTGCAATCCCAATAAAAATAAACTGATTGGTAAAATGGTACACACCACGGCTAATCCCAAAATATAACTCCACTGCTGCAATGATAATTGCTGAACTAAATCCAAGCTGGGTTGATGAACTAAAAATAATCCAATACCCGCAGAGGTAATCACATAAAAACTGGATGATAACGGATGGACGCCTTGTTGATACTGTCCGCTGACCAAGACATAAATGGCATAAGTACCGGCTGCGGCCAGAGCAAATAAAATAGAAACTAATGAATCAAAAAATACTGGTCCCCAAAGTAAGATAATCATTCCTACAAAGGCCAAAATCAAACTGGCGAATTGTTTGGAGCTCATTTTTTGTTTTAAAATAAAATGAGCTGCCAGATTTACAAATAAAGGAAAAGTAAATAACAACATTGCGGCTAAAGAAACAGATAGGCCTTTGATTGACAGAAAATACAAACTTGAAAAAACTGCATAACCTAAAAGTCCCAGTAAAGTAGAAATAATTAATTGTCGCAAATTTAATTTCAGCAATCGAAACTGAAAAACCAATAACCCCGTTCCTAGTAATAATCCAGCAACCAAAAAACGAAATGTCAGTAATTCACCGACGGATAAACCTGTATTAAAGGCCAGGCGTCCGAATATTCCCAGAAAACCAAAACCAATTCCGGCCAAAATCACACAAAAAAAGCCAATCAACTGTTGCATTCAACAAGAATAACCTGACAAAATAAAATAACAAACTGAAATCATAACAGGACGAACTATGTACAGCGTACGAACTCTTCAAAAAGGCGAAGTTTTACTTAAAGCCGGCGGACTAGAACCCTATATCTTTTTATTGAAAAGTGGTCAGCTGATTGTTTCCAAAGAAACTAAAACAGGATCCGTCCGACATTTAGGTTATGTCAATCCGGGCGAATTTGTCGGCGAAATGGCTTATCTGAGCGAAAAATATGCTTACGCCAGTACTGTTTTGGCTGTGACTGATTGTGAAGTCATCGAAATTTTGGCTGATAATTTTTATGATGTTTTAGCAAAAAATCCAGTTTGGCTGAAAGCCCTTGTGAAATCACTGGTTCATCGTATCGAAACATTGAATAACAAAGTCACTTCTACTACTTAAGAAGTGACTTTGTTTGAGTAATTATTTTGAAAATAAAGAATACTGCAATTGATCAATACTATAATGGTCATTCAAAGAAATAATACGACCATCGTCGTCCGCAAACACTGTTAAATAGAACAAATACACAGGCATTCTGATTTTGGGTTTTAACCAAGTATCTTTCTCGGCGATTGTCGGCGAAAATTCAGTGAATTGCTTGATGGCCTCGATATTCCATTGTGGATTGTCCAATAATTTTTCGGCCAATTCGAATGGATACGGAACACGAACACATCCCGAACTCAGTAAGCGCAAATCTTTGACAAATAAACCGCGATCGTTCGTATCATGCAAATAAATTGCATACGGATTTCCCAAAGTAAATTTGACAAAACCTAATGCGTTCCAAGGACCCGGACTTTGTACGATTGTATATTGATCTAGATCATTGGCGTTCTTAGTCCAATCAATTGAATAAGGATCCACTTCTTTACCCGTTAAATCGTCAACAACCTTCATGTGATTTTTAGCAATATATCCTGGATCTTTGCGAAGCTCGGGTAATTTATCTTTCATGAAAATCGAAAATGGAACTGTCCATGTCGGATTTAAAATCACATTACGCAATTGATCCACCAAAAGCGGAGTTTGACGATCGACGCGACCGTTGATTGTAATAAAATCCATCGTTTTGACTTGGTTTTGAACTAACTGCAAACGCTGTTGTGTTAAATTCACAAAAATATATGTAGGACCTAAATCATCTGGTAACCAGCGAGAACGATCCACATTTAACTGCGCTTGTGAAATAAGTTGCTCAAGGCTGCGATCCAAAAATGACCAGCTGATCTTGCCAACAACTCCGTCCGCAGCCAAATTATGATCTTTTTGAAATAACATTACTAACGACTTCAAGTCATAATCAAATACAGGTGATGTCACATCATTTTTGTAACCAAGATCGTTTAGTTTACTGCGCAAATATTTAACCAATGCTGCATTTTTTGAATTCAGCTCGACCTTATCCAAAGTTAATGTCGCAGGCTTGACTGTCCAATTTCCCGTTTGCTTTCGCATCTGAAGATCATTTAGCAATCGAACAGATTTTTGATAAACAGAATTTCTGGCTTTGACTGTATTAACGAATTCGTCAGCACGGATTTGTCCTGTTACATATTTTTGAACAACGGCTGTATGAGGAAATGCTTTAACGTCAATTCTGACTTTGGGTTTCATTTTATCCGGAGTCACACGACCCAAATATAAATCTTTGGCAATTTTATCAGCCGCAGTTTTTGCATCCAGCGTTGAATACCATTGTGGATTCAAGCCCTCTTTTTGTAGCAAAACCGACAATTCATTTAATTGCGGATTTGTGTACTGCGCATACGACGATGCTGATATCAAAAGGAGTAATGAACTTTTCAACAGTGAGTTAAACATTATTCACCTGCCGTGACTTTTGTGATGACTTGGACACCATCGGTCTCTGTTGAAAACTGCAAAGCCATTTTTTTCGACTTAGAAAGTTTTAAAATTTCCATGATTTCATCGAATTGCTTGTGATCATTACGTAAATAAACTGATACAGGCTTGACTGATTCCACTTGCGGATCCTGAGTTAAGACTTTAACACCTTCGTCATCCTGAACCATATTCAGAACATAGGCCTTAAATGTTTTTGCCTGAGCCAATACAGAAACAAACGTAAACATCACGATTAATAAAATCTTTTTCATATATCCTCGCTTGGTTGAGTACGTAATTTACAAAGAAACAACCTGATTTTTCAAGGCGCCCTATTTGTCACGGCAATTAGTTCAGACTTGTAAACTGAATAGACACCTGCGAAATCCGCTTTAAAAGCGATATATGAGATTCCAGGCCTAAAAATGACCTTGGAATGACCTTAATCAAATTCTGACAATACAAATCAAAAAAATATGTTACAAACTGCAAAACAAACAATGCTAACCAAACAGGAGACCCCATGAAAAAATTCATTTTAATTGCTGGCCTTATTGCTTCACAAGTTTCTTTTGCACAAATTAAAAATTCACAAAATTCAGCTCGTCATCAATCTTTGATCACAACTGCGATCGAACAAAACTGCGGTACTATGAGAAATTTAACTGAAGTCACACAAGCAGTTGAAGAAATTCGCGTAGATCAAGGTATCACAGACAAAAAATTTACGACTGTTTTGACGGGCGAACAAAGAATGGATCAAATGATTTTTGATACTTATAAAATCGTGGTTCAATCTGAATACGCTGATATGTATGACCATAATTCTCAGGACTGGGGCGCTTATTTTGTCACTTCGGTTTCATGTGAAATGGCTCAATAGTTATATTTGATTTCACGGCGTCCTTTGTCTCATCTTAGGACGCTTTTTTGGTCTGGCTCTTGAATTAAAAAGAGTTATGAAAATTTCCCATCTATTTATCATTTTAATACATATTTTCGCTTTTTCATTAGCCGTTGCCCAAACTCAAAAAACAGTCTGTTCAATTACTTTAAATTCGAATCATGAAATTGAATTATTCAAAAAACACTTATCACCACTGGATTGGAAGTTTGTTGAATTAGTTCCCAAAAACGAAGACATCGAAACTCAAAATTGGATGGACTTAGCCTGCAAGAAAAAAGTCACTTGTGATGTTTTAGTCATTTCCGGTCATTTTGGTGGAACATTTTTTGGAACATCGAAATACAAATTAACAACCGAAGAATTAGAATCTAAATCCTGCGATGAAAGCTGCTCGGGCATTTTGCACAACCCTAAAGAAGTTTTTTTGTTTGGCTGTAATACTTTAGCCGGCAAGGACAAAGATCACCGCAGTCCCCAAGAATATATGCAAGTTCTATTGAATGATGGATTTACAGCGACACAAGCCAGTCAAATTGTCAGTTTCAGATACAGTGAATTTGGTGATTCTTATAAAAACAGAATGTCACAGATTTTTGCCAAAGTGCCTCGCATTTATGGATTTTCATCGGTAGGCCCTTCAGGAAAAACCATCGAACCCCTTTTGAACCGTTATTTGAATCAATCTAAAAATGAATACAAAAATTTGCAAAGCAAAAATTTTTCGGCAGAAACTAAAAATACTTCACTATTTGAAGCCCTCCGAAATACCAAACTGGTTCAAACGTCAGGATCTATGCTGAATTTAAAAACAGTCACAGACAAGCCTTACTGCTATATCAAAGACAAACAAAAAACCCATCAACAAAAGCTTAGCTATATTTCATATTTATTTGATATTCGCTCTGCGATGAATGTATTGCCACACATCCAAGAATATTTACATCAATTAAAAGAAAATTGGTCAGCCTTGACCACTGCCGAGCGTACAGAATTTCAATATCTGACTCAGAATAAAAAAATTAAAAATGAACTCCTCGAGGTTTTAAAACTGCAAGGTGATGTTTATATCCCTATCAAAGCCCATGTTTTAAATACTTTGTCGGATCTAAGTTTTGTCGATAAAGAATTTTCAAATAAATCCTTTGTTGATTTATTGCAGTTAAATCAGCCAATGACCGACAGTCGCAAGGATGTTTTGTGTTCAATGAATAGTTCATTTCAAATTCCTGCGGATGCAATTCCCCAATCACGTTGGAATGAAATGAATTTCTTAGTTGTTTTGTTGTGTCTGAAGACAAATACCACCGAAATCAAAGCACGCTTTGTGGATATGATGAAAAATCATCCAGATCCAGCGTTTCGTGGAACAGCTGTTTGGTATTTCGAGCGCATTCGTTCTAATGACATCAACATTTATGCTGAACTGATGAAAGTTCAAAGAAATGATTCGGACGAGCATGTTCGCAAAAGTGCCGAGATGGTCTTGAAAGCGATGTTCCGATAGATTTCGACTACACAAATGTCGTATTTTCTTTTAAATTGCTGATGTGATTTCATTGGAAAATTTTGTTCAAAATTATTCACAGTATTCAGACCTCACCAGTTCTGTACGCACAGAAACCATCACCTTTAATCAACAAAGTTATCCACTGATTTCCTTGCGATTTGGCCAGGCCGATAAGCCGACTTTATTGATCTGTGGCGGCATTCATGGATTGGAAAGAATCGGAGCCCAATTAGCCGTTTCCTTATTAAATAGCTTTTATGAACGATTGACTTGGGATCAAGTATTAAAAAATTTATTAAATCATGTTCAAGTCGTTTTTATCCCACTCGCTAATCCCATCGGATATTTTAACACGACCCGTTCGAATGGGGCCGGTGTCGATTTAATGCGAAACGCTCCGATCGAAGCCGAAGATCCAACTCCGTTTTTATTGGGAGGCCACCGAAAATCTGCAAATTGGCCTTGGTATCGTGGAAATGAATTACAAACGGAATCCCAGTTTGTCCTCAGCGAAGTTCAAAATATATTAAAACAATCCAAAGTTTTAATCAGCTTGGATTTACATTCGGGTTTTGGTTTCCAAGATCAAATTTGGTTTCCTTATGCTTACAGCAAAAAGAAATTTCCACAAATCAGTCATTTGTATTTGTTATTTCAATTATTTGAAAAATCATTTCCGCATCATATTTACAAAATTGAACCCCAATCCAAAAATTATCTGACTCATGGTGATTTATGGGATTACAGTTTTTTAAATTATAAATCCGACGAACAGGTCTATTTGCCTTTAACGTTGGAAATGGGATCTTGGATTTGGGTCAAAAAAAATCCGCTGCAATTATTTAACAAAACGGGTCTGTTTAATCCGATTAAACAGCATCGAATGAATCGAACTTTCCGCAGACATCGACCATTATTTGATTTTTTATTGCATGCTCTGGCATCTCATGAAACCTGGTCGCAATCATCGCAACTGAATTCCGAAGTCATTCAACAAAAGGCCTATGAACTTTATTACTGAGGACCATTCAACAGATAAATGGATTTTAATTCGCGGCCTAACCCGCGGAGCTTTTCATTGGTTTGATTTTCCCGAAAAGCTTTCCAGCGCCCTTCAGAAACCTGTTTTAACTTTGGATATTCCTGGGAATGGTGAATTATCACAACAAAAATTCCCTGATTCTTTGGATGACTGTGTGGAATTTTTACGCCAACAGATTCCAAATCGCTCAAAAATAAATTTGCTGGGAATTTCACTCGGCGGAATGATTGCCACAAAATGGGCGACCTTATACCCCAATGAAATTCAAAATTTAGTCTTAATTAATTCCAGTTTTTCCAATTCGGCTTTTTACGAACGACTTCGACCCCAAAATTATGGGTCGATTGCAAAATTAATTCTTCGATCAAATCCAGAACAAATCGAAGAATTTATTTTATCTGCGACTAGTAATACCGATCATTGGAAAAATAAACTGCAGCCAAATATCCATTTTCACAAAAAATATCCGATCCAATTTCAAAATCTGATCAAACAGTTATGGGTCGCAAGCCAAGCGCAAATCACACCTAAGCCCATTGAAAAATGCACTGTTTTGATCGGCCAAGGGGATCGATTTGTTCATCCACGCTGCAGCTTGGAAATTGCCAAGAAATGGAATATAAGTCCTCAGATACATCCAACGGCCGGACACGATTTGCCGTTGGATGCACCCGAGTGGATCATTGAACAAGTTAAAAAACTAAGCTCCTAGTTTCCGAGCCAATTTCGAATTTAAATTATCCTTTTTTAAAATCGTTACAAAATCAATACAATTAAAATCCAAATCCAGAGCGGGATAACTGCAAACCATCGCGCCAGATTTGATATAGGATTTCAACAAAGACGGAATTTTTTCTTCGGCTTCTTGAATTTGAATGTCTGTTAAACCTTGTGAAAAAATCATTAACCAAAATACGAAATCCGGCATTTCGTATTTATTGCGTACCGAAAATATTTCCGACGACAAAGACCCCTGCATTTCCAGATATTTATAGATCAATGCAGCCGATCGGGCGTCGGTGACTTTGACGCTGGAACAGCCAATCAACTGTTCAGCACCCAC
>DALYIB010000109.1:0-8880 GCA_031970595.1 Pseudobdellovibrio sp. | reverse complement strand
TTATAGGGAATAAGTACAAATATTTTTCGAGGCATTACTACATCAAAACATTTTAATATTGTCCTCTGAATGTAACTCAAAGAACCACCGGGATATGATAAGTTTATGTAAGGCTGATCAAATTCTTTTGCAAGTAAGTAAGACCAAACATCTTGCTTTGGCAAACCAACCCCAAATGTAAAACTACAGCCAACAAACATTAAATCAGATTTAGTGAGTTCATCACATCTATATCCAAAAGAGTTAAATTCATAAACTATTTTATCAATTTCTCTATATTCTCTATTAATATTTTCTTGCTGATCCGTCGCAAACCATTGAAATTTTTGATTAGCTGTCAATTTATGATAATGATGGAACGGAGATTCAAAATAGTATCTTAAATCGTTTTGATCGCTATTTAATATTAATTGGAATCTTTCATCATCTGAAATCATATCTAATATATATAGTCTCGATCTTTAGACTGCTTCATTTTTTTCAATTTATTAAAATAAAATATTAATTTTTGATAATTATTTATATCAAAAAGATAGCAATATACATAGGACAGATCAATCTCCCACCATCTGATTCTATTTGATTTTGCAGACGGGTACCTGTGATGGTTGTTATGCCAGTTCTCTCCAAATGTGAAAAAAAATAGAAACCAAACATTTAGAGATAAATCAGGTGTTTCGAAGTTCCGATAACCTAATTTCCCATGATTAAAATAATTTGTTAATATTATAGAATAGAAACTTATGCCTGAGGGAATCAGCCCAAAAAACAACAGCCCCTTAAACCCACCAACTACATAGGAAAACAAGTAATAAGAAAGAAGGTATAAATAGTAGTTTTTATGCAAATGAACCAAAAAACTATCCTTAGCGATTTTGCGCACTGCTACAAACACCTTTTTCTGATGTGCCAATATTGCGTCAGTATTATAAAAACCCAACAATATTCTATACCTGTGCTCCATAGGACTGTGCGGATCATATTCCGTATCTGGGTAAGCGTGATGAAGATAGTGACTTGTAGCCCAGGTTATTGCAGAGCCTGTATTTGAGAAAAGTGCAATTAAAGCTGCAAATCGACGTACTAAGCTAAAAGTTTCAACAGAATTATGAATAATTGTCTTATGGTATCCGAATGCGATACCGAAGCTTCCGATAATAAAATGAATAACATACGAGTAAATCCAATACTTATCAAAACCATAAATCATCAAACTGATGAAAAAAATTGAAATATAAAATATTGAAAAGTAAAAATTGTATTCAACTTTGGGTTTAAACATACACTTACATTCTAGATACGATATATTTTTTATTCAATATACATGTTTAGATAACTTTACGACTTTATGAGTCAATAGCTTATTAGCATTGCATCAATCTTCTTCATCAAATAAATTTGAGAAGTGACTAGGCTATTATTACTATTATTAACGTCATATTTAATATGCGAAAATATTTACGCACAAGTTTCGACTGACTCAACAATATCTAATTCAATTACCGATAACACTATACCAGCTAATACAAATGATCCGAAAGTCTTTTTTGAAACAGAACTTAATTGGGGTAGCCTGGAAATTAAAGGAAAAGATATTTATCAAAAAATGCCAGATGGTAAATTATACCGGTTCCCGAATCCCAGTCTAGATCTGACAAAGTATAAACAAGAGGAGCACGGCTTGGTTTTATATGAATACTTTCTTTTATTTGAAGAAGAGTATCTAAAAGATCGAAATATTTTACCAGAATTAAATCCTTTTTTATTTTTTAGAATTGATGTAAAAAGGCGAATATCTGAACAGTATGGAAAAACAGAAAGTAAGTCTGAACTTGTTTTTCAAATTGAAAAGTTTAGATTGAACTTGATCAAGATAATACTTCAAAATAGATCTCTTTCCAACCAGGCTGAAGAAATATCTAAACTCAAAATTGAAAATAAAAATCTATCTACCGAAATTAATAACTTAAAATCAGAATTAACATCTAATAACGAAAAGACAATTCAAAAAAATAAATGGTTTGTACAACTTGATATTTTTAAAAATTTAGCCCTTCTCGGAAGTCTTATATTTCTTTTTGCTTTAAATATCATAACACTTTTATTATGGCTTAAGAATAATTGAAATTTTATTTAATATTGAACTAAACTTTTAATAGGCTCATTTTTAAATTTCATTTGATTTAAAAATGTCAGATTGATCAGAACTAATAAATCTTGAACAACGTAGCCAGATTTTTCACACAAACTGATCGAAGCTTTCAAAGTACCACCTGTGGCCAAGACATCGTCACAAATGACAACACGTGCGCCTTTTTCAATCGGAGGCGACATTTCAAGTGTCGCTTGTCCGTATTCTAACTGATAACTTTCTTGAATTGTCGGTGGCGGTAATTTCCCCGCTTTACGAAGTGGAATAAATCCCTTTTTAAACTGAGCCGCCAACTGAGCAGCAAATATAAATCCTCGAGATTCAATTCCTACAAAAGCATCGACTTCGTTTAAGTTGATTTTTTTTCCGAACTCCATAGCCACAGCTTGGAAGGCTTGAGCATCAAATAAAAGCGGAGAAACATCCCGAAATAAAACTCCAGGAATTGGAAAATCAGGAACATCGCGAATTAATTTTTTGAATTGATCTGTTGTCATAAACTAGAATTTAACAGAAGAAATACCAATTGGTATATAACGATCTACGACTGACCCATCGCCCAATTGACCGTAATCGTTGCGGCCCCAGCATCTGAGCTTGCTTTCATTCGTAAGACCACAAGTATAGTTATTCGATGCAACCACTTTGCTGTACAGTTTTCCGGTATCTGCTTGCACTGGTAAATTGCGATTGGTCGAAGTGTAATCACCTAACTGTGAATAAAAATTATACCCCCAGCAGTTCAATTCCATATTTAATTTCACAGCACAACTGTGGACATAGCCCGTGCTAATATCAGAAAACTGAATACCGGCCGAGATTACAACAGGAACTTGTCTGTAAGCTGTGGCTGTTCCGTCGCCGATTTGCCCATAGGTATTATCACCCCAGCATTTTAGAACTCCACCTGTCGTAATACCACAACTGTGATATAAAATAAAACTACTGACTGAAACTTTGCTGTAATTCGTACCTGCATCAATCACTGTCGGAACAGTTTTATTTGCCGTCGAATTATCACCGACTTGGCCTTTATCGTTATAACCCCAACATTTTAAAACACCTGCCGTCGTAACTCCGCATGAATGCAAAGCCCCCGCTGCAATCACTGCATAAGTGACACCTGGATCAACAGCGACAGGTGATGTTTTATCCAAAATACTGCCATCACCTAATCCGCCATAACCATTATATCCCCAACATTTCAAATCGCCGGTGGTTGTAATTCCACAAGTCACATTTCCCGAAGCTGAAATTTTTGAGTAAGTCACACCCGAATCAATCACAATCGGAGTCAGTGAATCCGAAGTTGTCGCATTCCCTAATTGACCGAAGTTATTTCGGCCCCAACACTTTAAAACGCCAGCCGCTGTAATCCCGCAAGTGTGCTGAGAACCAGCTGCAATTTCAGAATAGGTCACTGAAGAATCAATAAAAGTTGAGGTTGTTTTGTCTGCCAAAGTTCCATCGCCTAATTGCCCATATTGATTTCGTCCCCAACATTTTAACTGATTCGACGGATTGATGGCACATGTGTGCTGAGAGCCCGCGGACAATTTGGAATACACAGATCCTTGTGGTTGCGCTGTGTTTGGAACAGATCCCGAAGAACCGTTCGCACAGCCCCACAATGCAATGGATGTTGCTAGGATCAATAACAACGTCTTCATTTAGAAAAACTTTTTCCTTTGGCTAGATGGTAATATTTTTAAGACTTCACGGTATTTGGCAACAGTTCTGCGCGCAATATCAATTCCGTCTTTTTTAAGCAATTCCACCAATTTCTGATCTGAAAGTGGTTTTTTAGGATCTTCTTTAGAAACTAATTCTTTCAGTTTCAATTTTACGGACTCAGAAGCTAATGAGTCACCCCCATCCGAAGAAGCAATTCCGGAATTAAAGAAATATTTTAATTCGTAAATGCCTTGCGGAGAATGCATATATTTAGAAGTCGTTACACGACTGACCGTTGATTCATGCATTCCAATATCGTTCGCGATATCGCGCAAAATCATCGGTTTTAAATAAGCAGCTCCTTTGTCAAAAAAATCTTTTTGATGTTTGACAATGCTTTCTGCCACTTTATAAATCGTTCGCTGACGTTGATGGATCGACTTAATTAACCAAACAGCTGATTTTAATTTTTCAGAAATATAATCTGCGGCCTTACCATCACCCGTAGGAGCCGTTCCCCCTTTAAGCATATTGCGGTAAAAATTAGAAATACGTAACTTGGGTAAGCCATCTTCGTTCAAAGAAACTGAATAATCATCGCCGACTTTATAAACATAAACATCGGGTGTGACATAATTCGTATCATTCGCGGCATAGGCTCGACCTGGCTTGGGATCCATGGCATATATAATTTTACACATTTCGATCACTTCTTCCAAAGAACGATTCAGTCCCTTGGCGATCGCATCGTAATTTTTCTTTTCCAGATCCTTCAAGTGATTATTTAACAAGCCCACTAAATCATTAGTGTCTTCTTCAAGATGCTTCGCTTGCAAAAGTAAACATTCTTTTAAATCACGCGCACCTACACCTGGTGGGTCAAATTCTTGGATTAAACTCAGTGTATCTTCGATATCTTGTAATTCAAATTTTTCTTCTTCAGAAATCTGAGCCAATGGAGTTTTTAAGTAACCATCGTCATCAATATATGAAATTAGAACATCGGCAATTTTTTCTTCGTGTTCAGAAAAACCCACCATTTTAACTTGCCAATACAAATGATCATGTAAAGTTTCTGTCGCACGAATCACATTTTCGTAATTCATGATTTCTTCGTTACCATGCGAAGCTTCTCGTGGCATTTTATGCTGAGTTTCTAAATAGGATTCCCATTCAAATTCATCATGTCTTTGAGGATCTTGTTGTTGTTCATTTTCAGCATTGGCTGTCGGCGTATCGCCCGTGGATTCAACTTGGGCTGCGATTTCTTTTGTTCGTTCAAAGTCTTCTTCTTTTAAAATATCGGCTTCTTCCAGAATCGGATTATCTTCCAATTCACTTCGAACCTGAGACTCTAATTCAAGTCGCGACATTTGCAGTAATTTAATCGCCTGCTGAAGCTGAGGCGTAATTACTAAATTTTGACTTAAATTCATCGTCTGTCTTAAAGCCATATTATTTCACCACTACAATCTAAAGTTTTCACCTAAATAAAATTTACGCGCTAATTCCGAATGGGCAATTTCATCAGCAGTTCCGCTGACTTGGATCTGACCATCCTTCAATATATAAGCATAATCGCAAATGCCCAAAGTCTCACGTACGTTGTGGTCTGTGATCAAAACTCCTATACCTTTGGCCTTAAGATCTTTGATAATCCCCTGGATTTCGTTCACTGCTATGGGATCAATCCCCGCAAAAGGTTCGTCCAGTAATAAAAAGTGCGGAGATCCAGCCAACGCTCGTGCAATCTCGACACGACGACGCTCGCCTCCAGATAACGAAATCCCCAAGGATTCACGAATGTGATTGATTCGAAAATCTTGCAATAAAGACTCTAACTTTTCATTTTTCTCTTTGGAATTCAAACCGTGTGCTTCCAAAGCCACCATGATATTATCTTCGACTGTCATACGGCGAAAAATACTAGGCTCTTGTGCCAAATAGCTCAGTCCTGATCGGGCTCGCTGATACATCGGATAACGAGTAATATCTAATTCATTTAATAAAATTTTCCCCGAATCGGGATCAACCAGGCCCACAACCATATAAAATGACGTCGTTTTTCCAGCGCCATTAGGCCCCAACAATCCAACAACTTGCCCGGCTTGAATTTCAAAGCTGGCATTTTGAACGACTTTGCGTCCTTTATACTGCTTGGATATTTTTTCAATTTTTAAAATGCTTTGTTGACTCATATTAATTTGTTTTACGATTCGCCCTTACATTATTCACTTTAACTTTTTTTCCGCCATCAAGGAAGACGATTTCATCACCAAAGATCTCATCTTCACCCATCTGGACTTTGGGCGAACCTCGTAACGTCATTTTGTCTTGTTCTAAATCCATTTCGACTTCTTGGCACAATCCGGATCTGCCAATTTCAAACATTTGAACGCCATTTTTCAGAAAAATAGTCTTCAACATTTTGTCTTCGTTTGAATATTGGAATTGAGCGATCGGAGCCTTCATGCTGATCTTGTCGTACTTTAACGAAACGTTGCCGGCAAAGTCAGCCTGCTGAGTTTTATTTGAAAATTCAGCCGTATTTGATTTGATTTCAAAAAAGGATTTTTCAATAATTTTGTTAGCTTCTACAAAAGATAAAATCGACATTTTATTTTTACGTAAATCGATTCTAAAGCCTACTCCGTTCAAAATAAACCCTTTGCCACTGCGATCATCAGGTCCACTCATTTGAACAGTGTCATCGCTTTTTAAAACTTTATTTTCAGAAACAAACTTCAGATCGTTCGTCTTAAATTCATATCCATTTGTACTGCGCGTAACCACTTCTCCACGAATTAAAATATTCTTTGAACCTGAATCGATTTCACCCACATCGCCCACAACTGTATAATGCGATTGATCCTCGGCATAGAAATCAATTTTTACTTTTTTTAAAACCCAACTAGTATCCGATGAGCCTTCCGCTTCCTCGGCAAATAACTCCCAACCTTTTTGATTGTTAGCGTTTTCAACCAAATGAATTCCACGCATTTTTTGTTCAATGGATTTTTTTGATTTTTGACTGTCTGCTAATTTTTTGATTTGATCAGCTGTTTTTAATTCACCCGAGGAATTATTAATTTCGCTCGGAGAAAATATCAACAGCTGTACGAAAATAAGAAATAATATAAGATAAAATAAAACAGAAGTTTTATTGAGTTTGATTTTCCGTAGTCGCATTGTTCTTTTCACTATCTTTGGCGACTGCAAAATTGATTGGTCCCCCACCGGCTTCATAGACTGAATACATTACTTTTTTAAGTGTTAAGTAATCAATGCTTTTATCCGCTTGCAAGGTCACTTTTCTCCATGCATTAGGATCCACTTCTTCGTTTCCTAAAGTTTGATCCACAACATTTTTGATTTTGTTCTGCAATTTTGCTTCTTGATCCGCTTTTGCCTTAAGCAGCAGCACTCTAACTTGATCGCGCAGCTCTGGGATTGTCCAATTGTCTGGTGCTAAGCTTTTCACTTGCTCAAAACTCACAATCGGGGTTCGGTCGATTAAAATTTCTTTTGTCGAAACCGTAACAACTACCGATGGCTTTAATTCGTTGACTCGGTTGGCTTTTGGTAAAGTTACTTCTTTCGGGATGTATAAAATTTCACCCGTTGCACTATAGTTCTGTAACAAGAAAATTACCAAAACCGTAAACATATCCACCATCGCTGTTAACGAAAGGACGGCAGTGACTCCACGTTTAGATTTTCTTTTTTTTAAAATATTATGATATCTGTGTCTTTCACCGGGTCTAAAGATTGCCATTATTTCACGTCTCCCGTTAACAACTCAGGCGCAAATCCTGCTTTTAAACCGATATCCATTGCCGCAACGACATGCTCATACTGAATTTGATCAGAAATTTGCATCTTAACGTTCGCCTTATCTGGATACATTTGCTTAGCTCGTGCCAAGTGCGCTAATAAAGATTCTTTATCGTAACCGTCAGCAGTTTTGGGAATCATTTTAGTTTCTTTACCTAACAACAAACGATAGCCCGCATCGATAATATCCAAACGAAGAACAACATCCTCTAGAGGTGGAGGTTTAATCTCGGTTTGATCCTCGTTGCGAGGTGATGCAAACGAAGCACCCAATTGAATCATAGAAACTTGAGTCCATACGGCAGAAATTAAGAGGAATGTGATTAAAACTGACATCAAGTCAATGAACGGAACTAAGTTCGGTTCAACACTTTTATTTCTGCCGCCTTTACCACCCGTATCTATATGTGCCATAACTCAAGTTTCCTTTTAAAAAAATTAACTACAACCTAAAATTAGTCTTTCATTTTATCGCGATTTGAAGCGACCAAGTTTAATAACGTCATTGACGTTTCAACCATGTCGTTTTCAGCTTTTTGAATCATATGCTGGAATAAACCGTAAAAAACGATTGCGGCAATAGAAACGCCTAAACCGAAACCTGTACAATTTAAGGCATGCGAAATACCTTGCGAAAGTAAAGTGGCTTTTGTCGCCGGATCCGCCGAAGAAACCGCACGGAAGGCGCCGATCATACCAATGATCGTACCTAATAACCCGGCTAAAACCGCGATATTACCAAATACGGCTAAGAAAGAAGTCCAACCTTCAAGTTTTGGCATTTCACGCATAACAGCTGCATCCATAGCCACTTGAACTTCTTCGTCAGGTCTTTTATTTAAAGCTTGTACTAAACCCGCTTTAACTGTGCTTGAAAGCGGAGCTGGTTTTGAATCACAATATGAAATCGCCTGTCTGAGATCGCCAGAAATAATCATTCTGAAAACTTGATCAGCAAATTCTTTTTTATCTACGCGTAACGATTTTAATGCCAAAAATCTTTCAATGATCACAAACAGCGTTAATGCTGCGATCACTAAAATGATATACATAACAAATCCACCTTCGTTAAATGCACGAACGATTGGATTAATGTTTTCTGCTGTTGTTGCGGCTGTAACTGCTGCCGCTGCTGCTGTTGCTGTTGGTTCCACTTTAAGCCTCCTCTAAATGACTTAATATTAAGTAATTACTTTTGTCCTTGAAACATGAATGGGTAC
>DALYIB010000108.1:0-8917 GCA_031970595.1 Pseudobdellovibrio sp. | reverse complement strand
AGCATAAGCTCATGGCCAGACCAATCGTCACAGCACTGCTATGGACAAAGGCGCAAAAAATCAACGCTGCTAAAAACGAGTAAAATGAATTGTCGCGCATAGATTTGAAAAATTCAGCTAAAACATCCAAACCCGCAAAATAATGCGAACTCAAAGAGATCATTTTAAGTCCTAAGAAGATCAACGCAAAACCCATAATGACAGAGGCAAAATTTTTGACCGAATTTTTTTGGCTGATAAAATAAATTGAAAAACCTAAAATAAACAAGGGTAACGAAAACGGTGATAAATCAAAAGAAATCAATTGAACAGTGAAGGTCGATCCAATCGCTGTACCAATGATCACGCCCATGACTTGGGGTAAACTAATCACTTTTGCTGTCCCTAGTCCCACCAGCATCGATGTCACAGCGCCCGAGCTTTGCAGAATAGTAGTTAATCCAACGCCGACACCAATCGATAAAAACTGAGATTTTGAAAGCCGATTCATCAGTGTGGTGATTCGGGAAGCCATTAATTTTTCAAGTGAATTCGATGCCAGCGAGCTTCCGTAAAGAAAAAAAGAAACACCTGCTAGCAAAATAATAATGTATGAATTTTGAAAATCGATCATAATATCTTAATATAGCAAGGAATTCGAATGGCAGACAAAATAAAAGTGGTGGCAATCGCGATCTTTTCTGAATCAGAAAAGAAATATTTATTTGTTCGTCGTGGTCCCGATCAATCAGGGGCGGGTTTTTGGGAGTTTGCCGGTGGCAAAGTCGAAATCGGCGAAAGCGAAACACAAGCTTTGATCCGTGAAATTCAAGAAGAACTCGGCTTTTCTGTCGAGGGACAACACTTGCAATACGTTTCTCGTCACACCTACAGCTATCCGACTAAAACGGTCGATCTGGCTCTTTATAAATACAATGTGGAAAAATCATTCGTTCCTCAGCTGATTGAGCACGATCAATTTGCTTGGTTGGCGATATCTGATGTCCCGCAATTGCAGTTGTCACCAGCTGATATTTATTTTTTACCTTTGCTAGTCTAAAAAACGAGCTCGTTCAGCGGGCGTGGGTAGTCGGCAGGTGTCCTTTTTTCCAAACAGGGTGTATCTGTATTTGGCCACTGTTTCATAGATTCTGTCGGATAGAAATAAGGGAATTAAATCATACACATAGCCGATAAAGTTATAAGGAAAATGAAGTTTTTTTAAAATTTTCGCTACGGCTTTTGATTTTTTATAAACTTGTCCGTCATCAAAAAGGATCACGGAATCCAGACCTAAGTCGGAGGGTTGCAGGTTTTTTTGTGCGGATTGTCCTTGAAGACTCGAGAAAACAAAATGACTTTGTGGATCACGATTTAAAACGAAATCCACAAAATGGTTACAAAGATTACAGACTCCGTCGAAATAAATGATTCTCATTAGTCTATTTTAATCTATAATAGAATAAAATGAAATGTTTTGTTTTTCCTCTGACTCAATCGAATTTGTTCCCACTGACGACCAAACCGCTGAATATATTCGAAGCTCGCTACATTCAGATGGTTCGTGATGCCATTGAAAAAAATATTCCTATTGCCATCGCCTATGTTCCAGAAAACGGTGACACCTATCGAACTTTAGCCGGGTACGGACATCCTCAGATCGTGGATGAACGGGCCGATGGAACTTTGCTGGTTTTTATCGGCGGCGTCGGCAAATTGCGTCTGACGGAACAGATCCAAGAGGAAAATTCACTGTATATCGTCAGTCAGTGCGAAATCGTCCAAGAAGATTTCGACCTGGATCAAAATTTGAAAAATCAATATATGACCCTCAGTCAGGTGCTGGTCCGATGGGTGCAAAAACATATTCCTGATCCCGCCCAAAGAGAAATTTTTATTCGCAGTTTGCAAGGTCCGCGGGAAGTGATTGGGGCTTTTTCGGCCTATTTAATCCGGGATTATGATTTGCAATATGAGCTGATGGAAATTTTGAATTTGAATGATCAAATTCGCTTTCTGTATCGCTTGTTTGAATCCAACGAACTGGTCAGCGACGAAGAAAAATAAAAAATATCCATCACCAGATCAGTTTTGTTGTTGGCTGAATTGTTCTTCTAAAAGCCGCGCCCAAATATAATGCGCCATTAATAAATGCGTCAGTTTCAGTCCAATCGGCGATAACGTTAACAGCGTGACAATGCCAATAATAATCGCGACGAAAAATTCCAAGGCCAGACGAGTTTTATTTTTATCAAAAAAATAATAAGCTAAATAACCCGCAATACTGACAGCTAATAGAGGATGCAGAATGCGCAGCTTTAGAAAAATATGCGAATCCTCGTGAAAATCCTTTAAGATCCCTTCCAACAAAGAAATACTTGGGAACAATGTCGTAGATAAGGCGGCAATGGCTCCGGTCATGCAGATGATTAAAAATAAAATCACTTTGCTTGAAAGTTTGAATTCAACTTTTTTAAAAAACGACAAGGCCAACACATAAGTCACACCTGTCAGTAAAAAAGAATTTAGCTGATGCAACGACATGACAACCAGTCTTTCGATGGAATCATTGACAGTGACTAGATTTTTTTTCACCAACAGGGCGCCCAAGCCGGCTTCGATCAGCATCAACAACAATAATGTCCAGGATAATTTTCTTGTAGTTGCGGGCGTATTGGATCTGCCAAATTTCCAGGCCAAGAAAATAACAATCAGTCCGTACAGTCCGCTGGTCAAGCGATGTGAATATTCAACCCAGGTTTTTGTTTCTGTCGCGTCTGGAATAAATTCACCCAAACATTTAGGCCAATGATCGCCACAGCCATCACCCGAATGAGAAATGCGGACCCAGGCTCCCCAGGCGATCACCACCAAAGTAAAAACCCAAAAAAGGATCATCCAGTTTTTATATTTCATTAAATATTTTTCTGCAGATTTTTCTGTCGATGGATTCATGGTTTTCGCTGGCTCCTAATCAAAAAAGATACTTACAGTTTTTCGCCATCTTAACCGACTCAGGCGTAAAACATCAACTGCGAAGACCCACCAAAATCGAATCTGCGTCAGTTGGTGTTTTTGCATCACTTTTTTTCGATTGCGCTGATACAAGTAAAAAGAATAATAATCCTGTCCACCCGTGGTTTTGCCTATTTTATGACTGATGCGTGTGTCGCTGCTATAATCTAATTTTAAACCCGATTTTTGGGCGCGCAGACTCAGATCCACGTCCTCCCAGTAGGAATGCAACGATTCATCAAATCCATGGGTGATTTCAAAAGCTTTGCGTGAAATCCAAAATCCCGAGCCTGGAACATAATATTTCTTGTTAGCAGCCGTTGTGTTTGCGGCCGGCCATTCTTTCAGGTGTCTCAGTTGTCCGGTGATGGTATCCAGTTCGCCCATGACAGAATCAATTTTATCCGATTTTCTTCGCAGAACTTGCACCGAACACAAATCTGTTTGAATGGTTTTCGGCAACTGCAATAAAAGGGTGTCGTTCGTTAAAAATAAAATTTGTTCGTATTTTTCCAGAGCTTTTGAAATTCCCCAATTGGCCCCACCCGTAAAGCCTTTGTTTTCCGGAAGGATCAGATGTTCGATATCAGGAAACTGTGCCATTAAAAAATCCACATGCTTTTGAAGGCTGCCATTGTGGACCAAGAAAATGTGCTCAACAGATTCAAACGATAAAACAGAGCGCACACACTGTGCCGTTATTTCGGGATGATTAAAACTGAGTATGACAAGACCGTACTTCACCTAGCTGTTTTAAAGCTTGTTGATATAGGGATCAATAATTTTTCGAGCGTTAATTCGACAATTCAGTACTGATAAGAAAATAAACACGCCTCCCGTTTTTCGGTCCATAAAAAGGATTTCGCGGGGAGGGGCTCGTAAATTAAAATTCTTAAACTGCAAAGCCTTTTTGACGACTCGTCCGGGCAGATCATTTTGTTTCCAATGGTAGAATCCTTCTTTATCGACTTTGTGTTGGTGATTGCGAGGATCATCGTAGTTCCAAAAAGGTTCAACAGTTGAAAAACAAAAATCTGTAAAAACTTGGATATATTCAGGCGAGTCACTGTCGATGATAAAACCCAGTTCGCGGCAAGCTGCATGTAAATCATCCAGATTTCCTGTGACCGAGCCTTTGATCATCCGGCGATAGGATTGAATAAACGATTCGCTGAACTGGCGAGTCGCCCCAAAATCAATCAATGCCAGGCGGTCATTTCCCAAGGGATCAATGATGATTTTATAATTTCCTAAATGAGGATCCGTTTGTACAAAATTCCATTCGAAAATTTCTTTTTGATAAAGATCCAAGAAATTTTCAGCCAGGCGGTCACGGCGCTTCTGAGGCAGAGCTTGCACCAAGGCATGATCAGCCTTAAATCCTTCGAGGTATTCTGTGGCCAATGTCTTTCCAGAACTGTAGCGATCGTAAACTTTGGGAACTTTGAATTTTTTTTCAGAATCCGGAATCTGGCTGACAAACTGATAGTATTTTTTCGTCAATTCAGCTTCTGTTTTGTAATCCAGTTCTTGGAGAAGCATTTCTTTGACTTCGGCCATCACCGGGTCCAACTGAATTCCTGACGGCAACAGTCGCGACATGTTTAACAAAGTTTTCAGGGCTTTGATGTCGGAATCAATCGCCTTGTCGACATCGGGATATTGAATTTTTAAAGCGATTTTTTCGCCAGTGGCCTTCACTGTCGCCAAATGAACTTGGCCCATTGAAGCAGATCCAATGCATTGTGGATGGATATCCAGTTCTTCTAAGATTTCAGGGGATAGATAATTTTCCAGTATTTTTTGAATTTCAGAAAATTCCAGCGGCGGAGAATCTGTTTGCAGCAATTTTAAAAACTGATTGGCCTCTGGTGGAAAAAAATATTCACCATACATCGACAGCATTTGGCCGGCCTTCATCAAAGAACCCTTCAGTTCTCCGAGTTCGGTCGTAATAAACTGAGCCTGTGAAGTCAGAAATTCATTAAATTTCTGCGGATCGTTCTGAGACGACACCTTTTGCGCCGCGTATTTAAAGCCGGCGTTTAAACCAATTTTAGCTACGGAAAGGGAGCGTTCAAAAAGTGAACTTTTAATCTTATTAAGGCTTTTTGGTTTCGTAGTGCTGTCTGACATGTTATGTTTATAATATATTAAACTAATTGGTCATATGGTATAGAATATTTCAAAATACAAAGGATGTCTGTGGAAGTTTGTTTATTTTGGTTCCGTCGCGATTTAAGATTAGTTGATAATGCGGGCTTGTTTTATGCTTTGAAAAAGGAAAAAAACGTATGGCCGGTGTTTATATTCGATCCTAGTATACTCGGACTGCTTGATTCCACGGATCAGCGTGTTCCTTTTATACATCAAACGATTTTAGGTCTTAAACAGCAATTGCAGCACAAAAAAACAGACCTGGGTGTGTTTTATGGCCCACCGCTCGAGATTTTTCAAAAACTGAAAAAACAAATTCAAATCAAAGCGATCTATACAAACCACGACTATGAACCTTCGGCCGTCGCGCGTGATGGGGCTGTCCAAAAGTGGGCGCATACCGAAAATATTGAATTTCACAGTTTCAAAGATCAAACGATTTTTGAAAAAAGCGAAGTCTTGTCTGATTTAAAAAAATCCTACACCGTCTATACACCGTACAAGAAAAAATGGTTAGCTCAGTTAAATGACTTTTATTTAAAATCTTATCCCAATGATTTATACGAACATCATTATCTGCGAAAATTCAGTCCTGAAATGCAGGTCGATGTTCCCACTTTGGAAAAAATGGGATTTCAGGCGCCCCAAGTCGTTTATCCCGGAACAGATTTGTCAGCGTCGCTTTTGAAAAAATACGCGGAACAACGCGATTTTCCGGCTTTGGATCAAACTAGTAAATTGGGATTGCATCTGCGATTTGGAACAGTCAGTGTGCGTGAACTGGCCCGTGAAGGGAAAAAACATTCAGATGTCTGGCTCAGTGAATTGATTTGGCGAGATTTTTTTATGCAGATACTTTGGCACTATCCTCATGTTGTGCAGAAGTCGTTTCGAAAAGAGTACGACCAAATTGCTTGGCGCGATTCAAAAGATGATTTTGAAAAATGGTGTCAGGGGCAAACAGGTTATCCTCTGGTCGATGCGGGGATGCGTGAATTGAATGAAACAGGTCATATGCACAACCGCGTACGCATGGTGGTTGCTTCGTTTTTAACAAAACATTTGTTGATTCACTGGTATCAAGGTGAACGCTATTTTGCAAAAAAGTTATTGGACTATGACTTGTCTGCCAATAACGGAAATTGGCAATGGGCGGCGGGTACAGGTTGCGATGCGGCTCCGTATTTTCGAGTTTTTAATCCCACAGCTCAGCTTGAAAAATTTGATCCAGAATTAAAATATGTGAAGCACTGGGTTCCTGAATATGGAACAACAAAATATGTTCGTCCTATGGTGGAACATACTTTTGCGCGGGATCGAGCTTTAAAGGAATATAAAAAAGGATTGGGAAAATGAAAAAAATTTTAATCACGGGTGCCACCGGGCAATTGGGCCGCTTTGTTGGTTTAGAACTATTTAAAAAAGGCTATGCGATCAAAATTGTCAGTCGTTCTGCTAAAAAAGCTTTGCAACAATTGCCTTTTCCCGCAGAAGTGATTGAAAAAGATTTAGTCCAGCAACCTTTGGATTCAAGTGATTTTCAGGATGTAGAGACAGTGATCCATTTGATGGGTGAATCCATCGACAGTCGTTGGACGGAATCACAAAAAACAAAAATACGACAATCGCGCAGCGACAGTTCGCGCAATCTTTTGCTGAATTTACCCGAATCCGTTCGTACTGTGATTTCGGCCTCGGCGCAGGGTATTTACGGGGATCGTGGCGACGAATCGATCACTGAAACCAGCCCCGTTTCAAAAGATTCGGATCATTTTTTAGCTCAAGTTTGTTTGGAATGGGAAAAGCCTTTTATCGAAAAAGCATCCCTTTTCAAGCAAACTCGTTTTGCGCAACTGCGTATGGGTGTTTTATTGGATCCGCAAATGGGCGCTTTGAAAAAAATGCTGCCGTTGTTTCAGAGAAATCTGGGGGCCAGTTTGGGAAGTGGCCAACAATGGATGAGTTGGATTTCTTTGTCCGATATGGTTCGTGTTGTGTTGTTTGCTGTCGAAAATTCTGTGATTCGTGGCCCCGTGAATTGTTCGGCTCCGCAACCTGTCAGAAATGCCGATTTCACCAGTGCCCTTTGTTATGAATTAGGTGTTTTGCAAGCCCCTGCAGTTCCTCAGTTGGTTTTAAAAACAGTCTACGGCGAAATGGCATCGATGTTGTTCGATTCAACTCGAATGATTCCGGAATTTTTATTAAAATCCGGTTTTCAATTTCAACACGAAGATTTGAATAAATATTTTTCAGAAGCGTTGGTGGATTTTAAAAACGGTCAAATGGTTCTTGAAGCCTATCAATATATTCCGCAGGAAGTGAATCAAGTGTTTGCTTTTTTTAGCGAAGCTAAAAATCTCGAGACAATAACGCCACCGACGCTCAGTTTTAAAATTGATCAGATGTCGACACCCCAGATTCAGCAGGGGACGTTGATTGATTACAAGTTGAAAATTCACGGTGTTCCAGTCGGATGGAGAACTTTGATTGATCAATGGAAACCTCCTTTTCAGTTCGTCGATACACAGTTAAAAGGCCCTTATCGTCTTTGGCACCATACACATCAGTTTGAATCGCTCGGATCTGGCACTTTGATGAAGGATCGTGTGATTTATAAATTACCGATGGGGCGAGTCGGTTATTTTGTAGCGGGGGCTTTTGTCCGGTCGGACGTCGAGAAGATTTTTGCATTTCGACGTCAATTTATTGCTGATTATCGTTTTTAATCATAACCTAGGGGTATGATCAAAGCGACCATACCCTATCAAGCAGAACTGATATTTTCACAGAACGAAGTTCGCATCTCAGGCAGTCGTATATTAGCTGACAAAGTTCAAAATTTGATTCGTCTTTATGGAAAAAGTCCAACAAACTGGCAAATTCAGCCTGTGCAGACGGGTGAAGATGTTTTGTTGAATGAATTTATTTTAAAATGTCAGAACAAACCGTCCACCAGTTATCAGCATGAAGAACTCTGTCATTGTCGAATGATTCCTGCCGAAAAAGTCTTGAATGCAATGAAACAAGGTGTTTTCAGTGCGCGCGAGATTTCCAGAGTCACTTTAGCGGGAACTGGTTGCGGCAGTTGTAAAAAAGATATTGAAGAACTACTGTCTTTTCATGTAAAGTAATCGTCTCATTCACCGGAATACGAGGATTATATGGCCCAAGATACATTACCAATTACGCTTCGCGGCAAACAACTTTTAGAAGCTGAGCTTAAAAAGCTTTTACTCGAAGAGCGCCCGACGATTATCAAAGCCATCGAAGAGGCTCGTGCTCAAGGCGATATCAGTGAAAATGCCGAATATGAATCTGCGAAAGAACGCCAAGGATTGATCGAAGGTCGTATTCAGGAAATCCAAGGTAAAATCGCTGGTGCTGAAGTGATCAATCCTGCTGAAATCAAATCCGATCGTATTGTTTTTGGTGCGACAGTCGAGATGATTGATGTCGAAACTGAAGAAAAATCCATTTATCAAATCGTAGGACTTGATGAAGCCGATGTGAAAAAGGGCATGATTTCAATTATGTCACCATTGGCACGAGCAATGATCGGCAAAAAGAACGGTGACGTTGTCACTGTTCAAAGCCCTAAAGGCGACAAAGAGTACGAAATCATTTCTTTTAAATTTGTATAGGAACAGCCATTGAAAAGAGCGGTCGTTGATCAACCTGGTCTCAGAATTGTTTTCTTGGGTTTGATCGTCGCCGCTTTTCTGGGTTTGTCTTTAAAATCTTATATTCAACCTCATAAATTACG
>DALYIB010000107.1:0-8970 GCA_031970595.1 Pseudobdellovibrio sp. | reverse complement strand
TTTTGGCAGCGATGTGGCTTATTTAATGAGTTATCAAAATCGTCGGATTCAATTGGATTTTCCGGTTAAATTAGATCGTTTTGAAGTTCAGCGATATCAAGGGACTATGAAAGCTAAACAATATGCCAGCAATGTCACTGTCGGTGATGCCAGCGCAGGGTTGAGTGCTGAAATTTCAATGAATGAGCCTTTGAAGTACCAAGGTTTTACATTTTATCAGTCTAGTTTTCAACAAGATGAAAAAACGGGAGAACCAACGGCCTCTGTTTTTTCCGTCAATCACGACCCTGGTCGTTGGATTAAATATTTAGGTTCTATTGTAATGTCGATTGGAATTGTTTGGTTATTTTATCAAAAAAGAAAGAGAAGAACTGCGGTATGATTCGTTTATTAAGTGCTATTATTTTATTGGTTGTTTCTGTCAGTTTTCAAAGTTTGCAAGCCGCGGAAGGTGAAGCGTTACGTTCTTTGCCTGTGCAAGATGCGGGGAGAATTAAGCCCTATGATTCTTTTGCTCGTGAAACTTTAGAATTAATTTATGGTAAACAGAGTTTTAAACGTGAAGGAGATGGTGCGCGTAAAGAGCCTGCGTATTTAATTGTACTATCTTTTGTATTGGCTCCTGAAAGTTGGATTAAAATACCTCTTTTTGAAGTCACTCATTTAGATGTGAAAACTCAGATGGGATTACCTGCTGATAAAAAGCATTTTACAGGCACAGAATTATTTGAAAATCCACAGTTCAAAAATTTGATGCAGGAACTGGCTGATAAGCGAGCTTCGAAAGAAAAATTGACACCTTATTTTCAGGCTTTACAGCGTCTTGAAAATCAAATGTTTACATTTCGCGAAATGTCGGCAGGTCGACTGTTGAAAGTGGTACCCGCGACAGACCGAGACAGTTGGTTGTCGATTTCGGAATTGACAGGAAAACATCAGGAATTATTCATTAATCTGAGTCAAGCTTATGCCAAAAGATTAGGTGAAATTGCAACGAACCAAGTTGAGGGAAAATCGGAAGTTGCGGCTGCAAAATTGTTAGATCAAGCTGTATTGGATTTTCAAAACTCGGTCGCAGAAAGCGTTGCGACGAATTCAGGTCATTCCATTGTTTACCCTGGTAAAACCGCCGCCGAAGTTTTTTACAACGATGTTCATCCGTTTCGTTGGGCTTATATTTTATATCTCACAGCGGCCTTGATTTTGCTTTTTATCTGGATTCGAGGAATGTCATCCGGCATGACATTCGTTTGGGCTCTTAGTATCTTAGGTTTTGTCATTCATACGGTTGGTTTTGCTTATCGTATTTATTTAGCTGAACGACCGCCAGTGACAAATATGTATGAAACTGTTGTTTGGATGTCGTGGGGAGCTGTCTTATTTGCGATGATTTTGGAAAAAATTTATCGTTTCAAATCGCTTTTGTTGTCAGGTATTCTAGTCGGTCTTATTTCGATGATTATTGCGGATAGTGCTCCGGCGGTTTTAGATCCAAGTATTCAACCGTTAGAGGCTGTTTTACGCAGTAATTACTGGCTGATTGTCCATGTGATGACGATTACTATTTCTTATTCAGCTTTCGCGTTATCGTGGGGGTTGGGTAACATGGGATTGGTATATTATTTGGTTGATGAAAATAAATATCATTCTGAAATTCAAAAAATTGCGACGGGTGTTTATCGTTCTATGCAGATTGGGGTTTCGTTTCTAGCTCCAGGGATTATTTTGGGTGGCGTCTGGGCGGATTATTCATGGGGACGTTTTTGGGGTTGGGATCCGAAAGAAACTTGGGCATTGATTGCTTTGATGGGGTACATTGTTGTTCTACATGCTCGACTTGTGAATTGGGTTCAAAACTTTGGAATGGTGATTTCAGGTGTTGTGACATTTAGTTTAGTCATCATGGCCTGGTATGGTGTTAACTTTGTTCTTGGTGCAGGGCTCCATTCGTACGGATTTGGTGCAGGTGGTGTTGAGTATGTAAGCACTTTCTTTGCACTTCAGGTCTTGTTCGTATTGTATGTCGTCCTATCTCGGAAAATTTCAGGTCGTAAAAAAGTCTGACTGTGATTTTTTGTACGCAGGACTGTTTTTGTAGTTGCTCATTTTATTTGCGGATGACTTTCATTTGATTTTCAAAACAACGTGACAAGTCATCTGTATGATTTTACTCTATATTCTAATTTAATAAATCAAAAAACTGAAAGGCAAACTCTTATGTTTGAAATGATCTCTTTTTTCGTTCGTTCGATTTGTAAAATCGCGACGAGTGCAATAACGGGCAGGGCAAGTTTATTAGTATTAACTTCACTGCTAATCAGTTCTTGCTTATGGCAAAATCCAGATGCAGGACAAAGAAAAAGTTTTGGTTACAATCAGGGTTATTCACCTGAGCAGCCAATTGCATTCAGTCACGAATTACACGTGGGCACTCATAAAATTCAATGTCAGTACTGTCACAATCAGGTCGAGCGTTCAAAAAGTTCGAATATTCCTTCTTTGTCGACTTGTATGAATTGCCATCAACAAGTGGCAGGTCGTAACAATCCGGATGCGATCAAAAAATTAAGAGACGCTTACTCGGACGGAAAATCGATTGAATGGGTGAAGATCCACATGTTGCCGGATCATGTTCAGTTTAATCACCAAGCGCACGTTCAAAAAGGTGTTAGCTGTCAAACATGTCACGGTGAAATTGAAAAAATGGCTAAAGTTTACCAATACTCAGACCTATCAATGGGCTGGTGTATTAACTGTCACAGACAGCCGGAAAACAAAGCTCCACTTAACTGTACGACTTGTCACCACTAAGAAAATTGAGGAATCGTATGTCTGAAAATATGAATCACAATACTGAAAATGATATCTCAAACCAAAAAAATCGCCCTCAAAATTTAGTGCGCGATAATACTTACTGGAGATCTTTTGATGAGTTAGAAAATACTCCTGAATTTCAAAAGTCTCTGGCGACTGAATTTATGTCATCGCCTCTACGTGCTGAAAGCGCTGATGAAGGTACCGAAAAAGATGGCGTAGCTCGTCGTGAGTTTTTAAAATTGATGGGTGCGTCGGTGGCGTTGACTTCGGCGGCCAGCTGTATTCGTCGCCCTGTTCAAAAGTTAGTTCCTTATAATAAACAACCTGAAGAAGTGACGTTGGGTGTTTCTAATTACTACACGTCAACTTACTTTGATGGCCAAGAAGGTTTTCATTTACTTGTAAAGTCTCGTGAAGGTCGCCCTATTCATATCGAAGGTAATCCAGACAGTCCATTAAACGGGTCTGCGGTTTCAGTCAGAGCTCAGGCTTCATTGTTAGGTCTTTATGATCCAGAAAGACTTAAAAAACCTTTCAGAAATCTTTTGAACGAGAAAAAAACAAACAAAGAGACAGTTGGTATTTCTTGGGAAGATCTTGATAAAAAAGTCGTCGAAAATTTGCAAAAAGGTAACGTCGCTTTATTAACAGGAAACCTTTCAGGTCCTGCGACAGAAGCAGTTGTTGCTGACTTTTGTTCAGCTTTCAAAGCGGATCATTATGTGTGGGAACCTTTGGCTCAAGACGACGTCGCTGAAGGCCAAAAAGCCAGTTACGGTCAAGCTGTTGTTCCTCAGTACAGATACGATTTAGCAAAAACGATTGTTTCAATCGACGCTGACTTTTTAGGAGCTTGGGGTCCAGCGATGCAATCGACAAGAATGTTTGCTCAAGGTCGTAAAAACCCTGCAGACATGTCGCGTTTGTACTCTTTCGATTCAACTTATTCATTAACTGCAGCCAATGCAGATATTCGTTTCAGAATTAAGCCATCACAACAGTTAGATGTTGTATTGGGTTTGATTGCGGAAATCTTCCCTGAAAATTCTGTTGCAAAAGCCTATGCGGGAACAGCTGCAAAATTAGGATTATCAGAAGATAACTTTAAAAAAGCGGCTCAGGATTTGAAAAAAAATGCAGGTCGTTCATTGGTTGTGACGGGGGGATTGCAAACGCGCACGATGGATTCAGCGGCGTTGCAAATTGCAGTCAATTATTTAAATTCACTTTTAGGTAATGAAGGTAAAACAGTTCAAGCTGGAGCGGGAAACAGTTCGTTAAAAGCCAGCTATGATTCTATTCAGCAATTGATTTTGAAAATGAATCGCAAAGAAGTGAAAACTTTAATTATTCATCGTGCGAACCCAGTGTATTCATTATCAAATGCTTACAACTTTAAAGCAGCTCTTAAGAATGTAGATACTGTTGTTTACATAGGTGAAACAATGGATGAGACAGCTTCTGTTTCTGACTTTGTAGCAACGGATAATCACGCTTTAGAAACTTGGGGTGATTCTCAGTTCGCAAACGGAGTCTATGGTCTTCATCAGCCTCTAATTCGTCCGATGTACGATACTCGTTCTTTCCAATTGTCGTTAATGACTTGGGGATACATGGGCAAAGTAGGTCCTCGTCGTCTGCAAGATTATGAGACTTTCTATGAATACCTCAGAGCATTTTGGAAAACAGATATGGCTCCGAAATTGGCTAAGGGTCAAGATTTTGAAACATTCTGGAATCAGATGTTACAAAAGGGTTTTGTGGATGTTTCTGCAAAAACAGTTTCAGTACGCAGCTTTAAAAACGAAGCGCTTTCGGCGATCAAGAAAACTCAAACAAGTGCTTCATTGGAATTAGTGCTGTATCCAACGTCTCATATCGGGGATGGGGAATTGGGAAATATTGCTTGGTTGCATGAATTACCAAATCCAGTCAGCAAGATTGTTTGGGATAACTATGTCAGTGTTTCAATGAAAACAGCGAATGACTTAGGACTTAAACAAAATGATCTAGTTGAAGTGGCCGCTGGTGATACAAAAGTTCAATTACCGATTCATATTCAACCAGGTTTAGTGGATGGAGTCGCTGCAATTCCTGTTGGTTACGGACGTACTCATGCGGGTAAGGTTGGTAATGGAGTCGGACAAAATGCCTATGTATTTGCTTATGGTGATACGGGTGTTAAATCCATTTTTGCCGGTCGCCCAGTAGAGATCAAAAAATTAAACAAAAAATATGAGCTTGTGACAACTCAAGGTCATGATTCAATGGAAGGTCGTCAGATCGTTGTCCAAGCGACAAATAAAGACTATGAAGCTTCCAAATCTGCCAACATTCACAGACATCATACTTGGTCCATTTGGTCAGGCCATCAATATAATGGTCACAAATGGGGTATGGCTGTTGATTTGAATTCGTGTACAGGTTGTTCGGCATGTATGACAGCTTGTCGTTCTGAAAATAACATTCACGTTGTCGGTAAGAAATATATTATGCAAGGTCGTGAAATGGATTGGATCCGTATCGATCGATACTACACAGGTGATGTTGAAAATGCGGAAGCCGTTTTCCAACCAGTTATGTGTCAGCACTGTGATAATGCTCCTTGTGAAGTTGTTTGCCCAGCAGCTGCGACAGTACACAGTTCAGAAGGTTTGAACGAAATGGTTTACAACCGTTGTATCGGCACTCGTTATTGTTCAAATAACTGTCCTTATAAAGTACGTCGTTTTAACTGGTTCAACTACGCTAAGTTGATTGAAAAGCCGATGCATATGGCTTTGAATCCAGAAGTCACTGTCCGAACTCGTGGGGTTATGGAAAAATGTACTTTCTGTGTTCAGCGTATCAAAGAAGCTAAAAACAAAGCGAAAACTGAAGCGCGTAATTTAAAAGACGGTGACGTGAAAGTCGCTTGTGAGTCAGCTTGTCCGACTCAGGCGATTACTTTTGGTGATTTGAATGATGAAAATTCAAGAGTTGCGAAAGTTTTCAAAACGGACGAAAGAGCTTACGCCCTTCTAGAAGAGTGGTATGCGCAGCCATCTGTAAGATACATGTCTAAAATTAGAAATAACGATCAATTAACACCAAAGAAAGCGGAGGCTGGTCATGCTTAAGCGTAATCAACTGGTTCTTGGGAATAAATCTCTCAAGGATGTGACAGATGATATCTGCGCTCCTATTGAAAGAGTTCCTTCAAAAGAATGGATGGGACTTTTTCTTACAGCTAAGGGATTATTTTTATTTTACATCTTAACAATCGCTATGGTTGTTTCGACAGGTATGGGCTTGTTGGGTGTAAATCACCCAGTAGCTTGGGGAACGATGATTATTACTTTCGTTTTCTGGGTCGGTATTGGTCATGCGGGAACATTGATTTCAGCGATTTTGTTTTTATTCAGACAAAAATGGAGAACTTCAGTGGCTCGTTCTGCCGAGGCTATGACGGTCTTTGCGGTTGCAACTGCGGGTATCTTTCCTTTAATTCATACAGGTCGTCCTTGGTTGGATTTCTGGTTGTTTCCATATCCAAATCAACGTGGACCTTTGTGGGTGAACTTCCGTTCACCATTATTATGGGACGTTTTTGCGATTTCAACTTACGCGACTGTTTCAACTGTATTTTGGTTTGTGGGCTTAATTCCGGATTTAGCAACTGTGAAAGACAGAGCTAAAAATGCCATTCGCTATAAAATTTATGGTGCTTTGTCATTAGGTTGGAGAGGGACTGCTAAAAACTGGTCACACTTTGAAATGATTTACTTAGTACTAGCGGGTCTATCGACGCCACTGGTTCTTTCAGTTCATACGATCGTCTCTTTTGACTTCGCGGTTTCTGGATTGCCAGGTTGGCATACAACGATTTTCCCACCTTACTTCGTTGCGGGTGCGATTTTCTCGGGTTTTGCGATGGTTATTACTTTGATGAGCCTTGTGCGCATCGGTTTTCCTCAGTTTAAAGACTATATCACGATCGACCATATGGAAGTGATGAACAAAATCATCATGATGACTGGTTTGATGGTGGGTTATGCTTACGGTATGGAATTCTTGGTAGCGTGGTATTCAGGAAATGATTACGAACGTTATGTATTTATGAATCGTGCGATGGGTCCATACGCATGGTCATATTGGATCATGATTTTCTGTAACGTTGTTGCTCCTCAGGTTTTCTGGTTTAAAAAAGTCAGACGATCAATCCCTGCGATGTTTGTTGTTTCGATTTTCGTAAATATCGGTATGTGGTTCGAACGTTTCGTGATCACTGTGACTTCATTGCACCGTGATTTCTTGCCGTCGAACTGGGGTCAGTACGCATGGTCATACTATGATACTGCGATTCTTGTTGGTTCGTTTGGTATGTTTTTTACAATATTTTTATTATATCTTCGCGTCTTACCAGCCGTTTCTATTGCGGAAGTTAAACCTGTTTTAGGAGTTGGTCGTGATGATGAACATTCTAAGAAGGGAGCTCACTAATGGCTAAGAAAAGAGCTATCGGCGGTATCGCTGGAATTTTTCTTGAAGAAGATACAGTTGTGAATGCAGCTCGCAAAGTGCGTGAAGCTGGATTTACAAAATTTGATGCAATCTCTCCATACCCAATTCATGCGATGGAAGAAGCTTGTGGAATCAAACGTTCACCAATTCCTTATGTCACTTTCATTGCTGGATGTGTGGGGCTATTGGCTGCATTGGCGTTGACATATTATACATCAGTGATTGATTGGCCGATTAATATCGGTGGTAAGCCTTTGTTTTCTTTACCAGCGTTCATTCCAATCATGTTTGAATTAACAATTCTATTTGCAGCATTAAGCTCAGTGGGTGCTTTTTTCTATTTGTGTGGAATGCCTAAAGTAGATCCTCCTACGATCGACAAAGATTTAACTTGTCACAAGTTTGCGATTTTTATTCCTGAAAATGATATGGGATATAATGCAGATCGAGTTGAAAAAATGTTGAAAGAATTAGGTGCTGTTGAAATCAAGAAAATGGCGGATTACTAACATGAATCAAAATAGAAACTTATTTCAAAATATTTTGTTAACATTGGTCGGCGGTACTTTAGCCTCTTTTGTGTTAACTGGATGTAACTTTGATAAATCAAAGCCGAATATCGAACTTATTCAAGACATGATGGAATCTCCTGCGTTGAAACCTCAGGAGTTTGACAAGGGTGGATTGAATGATGGTTCAATGAGAATTCCACCTGAAGGAACTCAGCCGGTTGGTTTTGAACCTTATAAATACGCCAAAGACGTAGCTGGCAGTGTGAACAATAAAAATCCGTTGGCCGGTCAGTATACTGAAGAAGTTCTAAAGACGGGTCTTAAATATTATACGGTTCACTGTTCGATTTGCCACGGTGTTCAAGGTGAGGGTGGAGAAAAAATGCCAGTTGCAGAGACAATGGCTTTGAAACCGCCTCCGATGACATCAGATAAAATCAAAGGTTGGACAGACGGACAAATTTATCACGTCATTACGATGGGACAAGGTGTGATGGGGCCCTATGCTTCTCACATTCCTCAGCAGTACAGATGGCAAGTTGTTAACTACATCAGACATTTACAAGGTAAAGGTAACTAATCATGGGATCATCTTCACATCATCATGAATTAAAAATTTCAAAATTCGAAGCTCCACAGGGAGTCAAAACAGCTGCTTATGTGGGAGTTGTTTTGGGACTTTTTGGCGTTATTATGGGTCTTATCAATAACCCTGAACGTTTATGGACTTCTTATTTAGTCGCATTTTTCTATTTCTCTTGTTTGGCTTTAGGGGCGATGTTTTTTATCGCCTTTAACTACGCGGCAAAAGCAGGTTGGAGTGTTTCGATTCGTCGTTTGGCAGAAAGTTTAACTAACTTTTTACCAGTGATGTTATTGGGCAGTATTGTTTTGATTTTGGGTTTTAAGCATATTTATGCTTGGGCAGATCCGGATCAAGCGCACCGTATGACGGGTGGTAAGGCTTTGTACTTAGCTCCTTGGTTTGTGACTTTACGTTTAGTCATTTTTGCTTTGGGTTGTTTATGGTTCAAGAAACTCATGGTTGGAAATTCTTTGAAACAGGATTCTAACGGTGATGTTGAGTTAACACATAAAAACTTAACAAATTCAATAGGATTCATCGCTTTCTTTGCGA
>DALYIB010000106.1:0-8980 GCA_031970595.1 Pseudobdellovibrio sp. | reverse complement strand
TTAATACATGAATAGTGTAAAAGGAAGTTATGTCTATTAAAATTGGTGATTTTGTTATTGGTGGACCGGATTTTACTGTGATCGCTGGCCCGTGCTCGATTGAATCCGAAGAGCAGTTTCGGACGACATCTTTGGGCGTGAAAAAGTCAGGTGCAGCTGCTTTACGCGGTGGTATTTGGAAAATGCGAACTTCTCCAACTGCGTTTCAAGGCTTGGGATCAAGCTCTTTCGATTTTATCAAAAAGGTCAAAGCCGAAGCTGGTATGCCTTTAGTTTCAGAAGTCACAGACATTCGACAAATTGAAGAGATTCACAGTTTCGTAGATGCCTTTCAAGTAGGCGCGCGTAACATGCACAATTACTCATTATTAAAGGAACTGGGCAAACAAGAAAAGCCTGTTTTGCTAAAAAGAAACTTCTCTGCCTTTATTGATGAATGGTTAAAGGCTGCGGATTACGTCACGGCTGGTGGTAACACGAATGTCATTTTATGTGAACGTGGTATCAGAACCTTCGAAACGGCTACTCGCAACACTCTGGATTTAAATGCCGTTGTTTACGCTAAAAAACATTCCTCTTTCCCAGTGATTGTTGACCCTTCACATGCTGTGGGCATTTCTGATCTTGTTCCACAACTGTGTTATGCTTCGGCCGCAGCTGGTGCGGACGGATTGATTATCGAAGTCCATCCAAATCCACGCGTCGCTTTATCAGATGGTCAGCAGGCACTGACACTTGAAACTTTTGACCAAATGATGATTCAGCTTGAAAAAGTTCTATTTGCATTTGATCGCAAACTACAACGCAATAATAATTCTGCCGTACGGATGTTAAAAAATGTCTGAAAATATGAAAACCGCTCATTCTCCGGATCCTGAAAAAATTAGAAGCATGTTTTCTAAAGTGGCTAGCCAATACGATAAGGCCAACAACGTGCTATCTGTTGGTATTCATCATTTATGGCGCACAAAACTTGTTCAGCTGGCTGACGTAAAACCAGGAATGCAAATTTTAGATTGTGCCACTGGCACTGGTGATTTAGCGATCGAATTCAAAAAAAATGTTGGCTCGACAGGTTCCGTTTTAGGAACCGATTTTTGTGCCGAGATGCTGGAATCAGCTCCGCAAAAAGCCAAAGACAGAAATCTAGACATTCAATTTGAATTGGCTGACGTGACACAATTACAATATTCAGACAATTCCTTTGACCGTGTTTCAATTTCTTTTGGCATCAGAAATGTTTCTGATCCTGTAAAAGCTTTGAAAGAAATGGCCCGTGTCACTCGCAATGGCGGTAAGGTTTTAGTCCTTGAGTTCGGCCAAATGTCGATCCCTGTTGTTTCATCTTTGTATAATTTCTATTCTGAAAAAATTCTTCCTAAAATTGGCGGTTTGGTGACTGGCCAAGGCGAGGCCTATGATTATTTACAAAAATCATCAGCTGCTTTTCCGTGTCGTGAACAATTTTTAGATTTAATGAAAAAATCGAATTCTTTTTCAGAAATGTCATTCACACCCGTCAGCTTAGGTATCGCATATATCTATGTAGGTGTTGTCAAAAAATAATTTTTATACTTTGTCTGTAGCAGCCCACAGCATGTGGTCTGCTAGTACCAACCACGCCATCGCCTCGACTACTGGAACTGCACGAGGAACAATACAAGGATCGTGACGGCCTTTTTTAGCAACATCTTTAATTGATGATGTGGGCTTAAATCCAACTCGGAATAAAATGTTTTCTCCGGTAGTAATGCCACCACGAATGCCACCATAAACTTCTGAATCAATTTGCGAATGGAATTCTGTCCCCTTCTTTATTGTAGCTTCAAATCCGCTTCCGAATTCAAACCCAACAGTAGCCCCTATGCTCATCATGGCTGCGGCCAAGTCTGATTTAAATTTGTGAAAGACCGGCTGTCCTAAGCCAGCCATTGGAGAGTGAATAACACATTCAACAACGCCACCATAGCTTTCGCCTTGGTCTTTTGCTTGGACAAGAAACTGTTTAACCTCTGCAGTCAGTCCAGCGGGTGTCAATTCAAAATGGGCGATCTTTTTTGAAAAAGCTGTGACATTCACATCTGATTTTTTTTGATTCACGAGCATTTTTGCAAATGCGCCAGCAATCACACGACATAAAGTTTCACGGCCTGAGGATCTGCCACCACCGCGGACATCAGAGTGACCAAATTTATTTTTCCAAGTATCATCGGCATGTCCAATGCGCGGATCATTTTGAATTTGATCATAATCTTCTGAACGTTGATTTTTGTTTCTAACCACAACCGCAATGGGTGTTCCTAATGTTTTACCTTGGTAGATACCGCTCAAGATTTCGGGCTCATCATTTTCCTTACGAGCAGTTGTGTAATCCGCCTGACCTGGCTTTCTGCGGTTCAAAAAATCTTTCAAGATTTCTTCTTGGTAATTCACTCCTGCTGGCATGCCATCAATGATAACCCCATAAGCAGTGCCGTGACTTTCACCAAAACTTGTAACCATAAATCTTTGTCCAAATTGATTTGCCGCTGACATAACGCTCCTAAATTTGTTTGAGTCGATAAATTTTTAATTTAAAAAATTGTAAATAAAACTTGTATAAAGCAGTTACTAAAAATAATAAAACAAAAACATCATGTACGTATTGATTAACTCTTAGTAAGAAACTGACTAAGGCCAGAAACAGACCGAAAATCAACTGAGAAAATTGCGCACTAGGGGTTGTTTTTGGATCAGTAATCATAAAAAATGTGAATAACATACCACTAAAGCTGAAGGTTGGACCAATCAAAAATGATAATGGAAATCCCCAAATTGAAGACAGAGAATAAAAAAATACGAATGACCCAATTAAAAAACTAAAAGCTAGGGTCATACGTCGTGCTATGTATGTAATGAGTAGGCCATTTAAAATTAAAAAATAAAATAAATACATATTCAAACCAGCAAATTGATTATAAATAATTCGAATAGGAATCTCGTTAACAAATATAAGAGCAAATATAATTCCAAAATTGGCAGGATTAAAAATGTGATTCTTATTTTCATCAACAATTAAATACTTAGATAAAAGTGCAACCAAAATAACAACTATATAAAAATTATTATTAGTAAATTTAATGATAGTGACTATACTAACGATTGTATTAAGAACTGAAATCATTCGGTCGCGTAATGTTCTTTGATTTCTTTGAGAGGACCAAATTCGACTGAAAAGCCAATCTAGAAGAACCCCAAATGCAAATACCGGAAATAAATACATCAAGTCTCTATTGAAATCGAGATACAGGTAGCCAAAAAACATCAAAATAATGTTATTAAACAACTGAATAAATCGAGGATCAATATTTTGAATTTTAGTTAAATAATATTTCATTGTATTCATTTATTTTAAATCGGTATTCTTTTCTTTCAGGGTACTCCACTTTCAAAACCAAATCATCATTGAACTCAGAACCTAAGCTTACAATATATCTAAAATCGTTTTGTGTCTTAAACCCATTAGCAGGATTAACTTCAAAGTACTTTAAACGCTTTCCATCTTTCGAATAAACTGAAGCTTTAATTCCATATTGAATGACTCCTCCAAATTTGTCTTTGAAAACAAAACCAGCCCAATTGTTTTTATTATTACTTTTATTAATATATAAAATACTTTTTCCACCTTGTTGATTTATAATGATATCCATCAATCCATCGTTATTGACATCAGCAGTGACAAGAGACCTTGACGCAGTTTTAATATCCCAATCAAAAACAAGTCCTCCGACATCTTCAAATTTTTCACCAGACTTTGTAAACAAGCAAGGACGAGAAAAGCTGACTTGCGAATAGGAATTTAAATTGACATCGGGATGTTCTGCTGGAAACCAATCTGGTGTATTGCTGTCTATTAATCGATTGAAAATTGTATTGAATTGACCGTCTTTATTGGCATAAAAGCCAGAGGCCACAACAATTTCGCTGTTACTATCGTTATCAAAATCTGCTTCTGTTGCTGTCCAAGCATAACCACACTTATTCAGTCCCAAATCAGTCGCCTTCTCTTCGAATCGGACAAGCTGGGGATTCCACACCCACATCAAATTCGATGTACCCATTAGTGGAGGTAAAACTATATTAGTTACGAATAGATCTAGATACCCATCATTGTTAATATCGAAAAAATGAGCATTCATCCCCGAGTGGCCGTGGTATTTAATAGGTATTCTAGACGTAGTTCTTTCAATCAATCGATTAGCGCTCGTATCATGCTTGTATATTCGATCAATTGAGTAATCGTTAGCAGCAAATACATCAACTTGTCCGTCGCGATCATAATCTGCAATTCCGATTGTTGTAGTTAGCTCATTTCGAATAGTAGGAAAAAAGTTATCCACTTTTCGAAAATGTCCATTGCCCATATTTTGATAGAGTACGTTAGGTGATCCATTTGTAAGATTATGAACACCTTTAAATGACCAAGGAATTATATTTTGTTTTAAATTCAGATCTGCATAGTAATTTGCAAATAGAATATCCACCAGTCCATCATGATTGAAATCATGAAAATTGGCTCCCCATGCATTACTAAACCAATCATTTTGAATTTTAGTAAATTTATTTCCATTTCTGATTAAAACATCATGCTGGCCGTATTTAACTAGCAACAAGTCCTCTTGGCCATCGTTATTAAAATCAGCGGCATAGATCGCACTGGCTAAATCAGTAGTCACAAAATTTAAACCATACAAATCAGTAACTTCACGAAATGTACTATCTTTGTTGTTTTGATAGCAACGAATAGGATTTTCATATTCAGGCAATGAAAAACAAAAATCTACAAATCCATCTTGATTTAAATCTATCGTAGTGGTGCCTGAAGGAACAGCGTTAAAGATTAAAGTTGAATTGTAATAAGATAAATTATCCGCTGGATATGGAAAATTAAGTTTATGAGAATGCGCAAAAACGTTCTCTTTTTTTTCAAATAAAAATGTGATTGGATTTTTTAAAGAAGCCTGATTATAAAAATTTTTTTCATTTTCTTTTAGAACTTTATTAAAAATGAAAATGTACAAAACATAGAAAACTACAACTATATAGAGGTATTGCAATTTAAACTTTAACATTCTGTACCCAAAACAATCTCTGACGTTCTGCCTGAGCATAGAACATTTTAAGACCAGAAACATATTCTAAATTTCGAATGTGAGCTAACTCTAATCCCATTGAGTGTTCTGTATAATTCAAATCTAAAACAATTTTCAATTCCCAATAATCCGGCGGCAGTAAAACAGCTTCTGAACGCGGAGCCGCCCAAATCAAAACTTGTGGGTTTTGCGCATGATCCAAATCCGTTCGTGGCTGTGCTGTTGTTGCCGAATAGTATTTAATATTTGTAAAAACTTGCTTCAGGGATCCTAAAACTCCACCGCCACCCCAAACGACGATTTCCTGATTTGAAAAAGCCTTTAGATCCGCGATAAAACTTTGCAGTCCATCAACATCCGTATTTTGACCTAACCATTTTTTGTTAAAAACCAAACTATTAATTGGTTCCTGCGATCCCACCAATTTTTGAGCCACTGATTTCAATGGGCTTGTCACAGCTGCGAACCGCAGACCCCAGCGACATAATAAATCGATCGCCATTGTAAAGTCCTTTTCAAGCAATGGAATTTGAAATATTCGATGAGCCATCTGGGGCTGCTGGGTCACAGGTGTTTTAGAATGATGAATGGGAAAACCCATTACAGCGCCGAAAATTTCGTTGTCAGGAAATAATTGAGCTTGAACAGCACGATAGACAGAAGGCTGATCGATAATATTTTGGAATTGATTACAAAACTGAATAGGCTGCGCGATTTGCCATTCACGATACCATTGCCACAAGGGACGATTTTGATCAGGCGCCGTTCTAGGTAAAAAACTGCGACGTGATGGATCTTGTTGTTGCCATTGATGGCCCATTGCCAGTTCTGACCAATTTTCAATAACGGGACACAGTTTTAATGAATAATTCGAATAATTACTTAATTTTTGAAGACCTTGCTCAACAGAGCCCTCATGGATTGAAACAACTAAATTTGATTTTTTAAGATGATCCGGAACAGGGCCTAATTCCAAAGCCCAGTCACAAGTGGATTCATAAGTTTGATCTGTATTTGAAGCCGAACGATATGAAATCAGAAAGTTTTTATCTGAATATTTTTTTTGGATCTGACGAATTTCTAAAGGACTGAATAAATCCGTGCGTAGTTCAATATTTTTAAAATATCGAATAGATTTCATTTTATTCGGTAATAAAGCAATTCGCCCTGTTTGCAAACAAAAGTCAGGTTGAAAAATTATTTTTTCAATTTCATCAGATTCAGTAATACCTTCAGGCATTTCGTATAAAAAATCACAAGCTTCTAAAAAACGCGGTTCGCGTTGTTTCCAACGTAACTGATATTCCTGAAGCGCCGACAAATCAGGATTTAACCGAGGACGATTTAAAAAAATACGACCATCTTGGTCGGTTGCACGTCTAACCCAAATTACTTCGCAATCTATCGACTGAAGATGTTCTATGTTAAAGCCGGCACCTAAGCTGATGACAAAATTTTCATTTTGTATCAATTGATTGAAAACAGATAATTCGATTTCTCGGAATGCTGGTTCGCCTTTATTTTGAAAAATATTTGATGCTGTTGGCTTTTTTCGATTTCAGCGTCTAAATCAAAATGAGCCACATCGGGAAAATACCCCTGGTGTCGACGCAGCAAAGATGTCTTACCGACTCCGCGATGACCTATGAAAACGCGTCTCATGGCTGAACTCCGATATGTTGATAAAACTGATGATAACTTTTATTAATGACATGGGCGTCGTGAATAATGAGGGGAAAACCCTTTAATTTCAAGATCGCGGCCGCCATCGCCATGCGGTGATCATGCGCGGGATTGAAGTGAATAAGATCTTTTGCTTTATAAATAGACTCTGGCTGACCTGTAATAGAAATTCCGTCTTCTAAGGCTTGGCAAGAAAACCCACAACGCGACAAAAGCTCGACGGTTTTTTCGATCCGATTCGATTCCTTCAACTTCAGATGAGGAGCATTGTACAAAGTCGAATTTCCCTTTGCAAAAGCACACAGGACCGACAACACAGGAAAAACATCCGGACAATCTGAGATATCTGCTTTGATTCCATGAAACGAATTTTGTTGTTCTACAAAAAGACCCTGATCATCTTGGCGATATTGAATCTGCATGGACTGCAAAAAATTTAAAATTTGAACATCCGGCTGATCAGTAACCCGAGGCCAATTCACAATATGAGCTCGGCCTTTTAAAACGGCCGCTGCGATCAAAGAAACCGCAGAACTGACATCCGCTTCGCCGATTAATAATTGCGGTGTAATTTTTTGCCGAGCCAGCCCCCACTGCACACCACATTTTTCAAGAAGTTGTTGGGTCATTTTAAAATACGATTGCGATTTAAATTGAGTGGGCAGCTCTGCAATTTCAATTGGAAATTCCAAATCCACACAACTGAGTGCGAATGCTGATAAAAACTGACTGGATTCTTCGGTAGAAATTTGAAGTGGCTGGCTTGGTCGAATCCATCCCTTTGAATCTATGATCAAAGAATTATCCGTCCAACTTGTTGCTACACCCAATTGCGATAAAATACTTGAAATTTCCTTCTGTGGACGTTTCATCAACTGAGGATCTGCTTGGATTTCATAACGACCAGGCATTCTAGAAACACGAAAGGCTAAAAAACGAAAGGTTGTTCCACCCAAACCCGCAAATAACAATTTTTGACCCTGTTTAAAATCTGTCAAAGCTTTTTGTAAACAAACAACATCGTCTGCCAAAGAGCTTCCCTGAATCTGCAATTGGGAATCAAACGACTGCAGTATCAATGCTCGATTCATCCAAGATTTTGAAACGGATAACTCTCCGGAAAAATGAAACATCAAAGTTCCTTTTGTTGACGAACCAGTTCGAGATAAATTTCATCAAGAGTCACAGGTGATCTGACGACGTGGCCTAGCTTTTTAATAAAAATGAATTGTAATTTGTTCAACGAAACTTTCTTTTTATCTGAAGATAAATATTTTTGAAAAGTTGAGCGACTGACCTTTAAATATTTTTGATAATCTTTGTACGATTCTAATAAAAATAAATTTTTAATAATTTGGTAAAAATCTTTGGTATCTATGAAACCTTTTTGCAAACTAAAACGCAGCGCAAATATTAAACCAAAATAAACCGAGCGCCCATGACTGATTTTATGATGAGCTTCAAAAAAATGCCCGACGGTGTGGCCTAAATTCAAAATTTGACGATAACCTGTGATCTCGTGCGGATCCTGCTGAACCACTTGATATTTGGCACTGACCAATGATTTTAAATGATCCCAGATAAATGACGGGCTGATTTCGACTTGTTTTAGAATTTGTGGCTTATTAATAATAGCTATTTTAAAAATTTCACCAAAAGCATCTTCAACTTGGGGACGCTGTTGAAAAAATAAAATCGATTGGACAAAATAAATTTGTTCTGCGGGATAAAAAGTCCCAATTTGATTTTTAACACCAGAAATATTCAAACCGTTTTTTCCACCATGGGCCGAATCAATCACCGATAACCAAGTCGTCGGAATTTGAATCAGTTTTTTTCCACGATGATAGGTGCTTGCTAAAAAGCCTACAAAATCACCAACAGATCCACCGCCGATGGCAACGAATGTCGTATCTTTAGAAAGCGACCACTTTTGAAGTTGAACAATAGTCTGTTCATAACTTTTCAAAGTTTTCAAAGATTCGCCCGCTTTTAATGCAATTTGAAATGGAAATTGACGAATCCAGGCCTTGAATCCAGGGATTTGAGTCAAATAGGCATCATAAAAAACAACTGTTTTATCAACGCCTCCCCACTCAGTTTTTTGTAGTTGATTCAAATTTTTAATAAACTTTAGTTTTGGCGTTTTCATGACAATCCTAATG
>DALYIB010000105.1:0-9176 GCA_031970595.1 Pseudobdellovibrio sp. | reverse complement strand
GTGGATAAGGAAAGCGGCGATGCAAGCCAATTTATTGAAGTTGTTTTCGAGAAAATTCTCGGCTATCATGGAAAAGGAAAGAACGCGCTGAATTTCACGCTTCGCATTTATTTGGAATTTTTCATTCTCCAACCCTGATCAAAAAATTTAAATTGGATCCCAACTTGGTGGGCGGCTTAGGCGGAGCCAGGTCCCCGTCCAAAATTAAAATCTTATCCAGCGAAGTTGTCGCGCAAAATACTTTGGAAATAAAATATCAAAATCAGGGCCGTATGATTTTACATAGCTCTGTTGCCGAACAAATTTTAAAAACTGGCAAATTCTCTGTTCCAATGCCATCAAATCCTTATTCAATTTACAACCCAGACTGCACAGATGAACATTATAATTCATTTGGAGACTACTGGTATTTCTATGATATTTTCAAAAGCGACTGTAAATACCTTTCACAAGCGCCGTATGCAATTAAAACTGAAATCCAATTTAAATCTGTCACGCCTCATTCAAAAACCAATCTGACTCAAATGCCAACTCTTCGCGGCGAAAATGGAAATGGATCTGTTTTTTCAATCGCCGTGATCCAAGGCTTTGCCGATAGTAAAAACGACCCCGAAGATTCTGGTCGTATTAATTTCAAAGATACGAATGATTATTTCCTGTCAATGGGATTTGAACTGACAAAATTAAAATCAAAAACAGCTTATCCTCTGTATCTATTTACAAAAGAAATAACTCTGGATAATGGACAAACGATTCAAGTCGAAATCAAACACTTGTTGGTCGAAACTGCGATGGAATCCAAATCAAAAGTATTTGCGGAGTTTTTCAAAGATGCCGTCTATAACGCAGATGTCATTATTTACGGCGGACATTCAGGTTTGGGCGGTAATTTAGATATTCCTTCCCTGGAGCAAAAAGTGGGCGAATTGAAATTCAATCATAACAAAAAACAGATTTTCTTTTTTGATTCTTGCTCGAGCTATTCTTATTATTTACAGCACTTTGGAAAAGAAAAAACGAAATCTAAAATTGATATTATGACGAATGGCCTTTCCAGCTATTTTCATACTTCTCAACTGACTTTTAAAACTTTTATGAAGTATTTATTGTCCGAGAAAAACAAAAACTTTACTTGGCAAGAAATCCTAACAGATATGGAATCGGTTCTGGACGGAGAAACATATTTACTGAATGTCGGCGGAATTTAGAGCTATTGAAATAGCTCTTTCGTTTTACGAATATCGTCGACAAAGGATCTGATTTTTTCTTGAATATGACTTTGATTTTGATCGATTTTCTCAATCGCCGAATTCATGTTTTTTTCTTTCCGAACAACGTATTTAACGTCTTTCAAGGCTTGACGAGCTCCTTCGATCGAAAACTTATCACGATATAATAATTTGCGAATTAAAAACGCGTTCTCGACGTCTTTACGAGTATACATTCTTTGATTATTCGAAGCCTTTTTAGGTTTTAATAAATCAAACTCTTGTTCCCAGTAACGCAAAACATACTGTTTAATGCCCAGCATATCTGCCACATCACCAATTTTAAAACCAAATCGATCTGGAATGGCTTTTAACTCTGAAAGTAATTGTTCATCGACTAAAACTGAAGGCATTAAGCCAGCATCCGCCTTAACAGGCGATTCAGGCTTTAAAAACAAGTCATCTAATGCCAACTCTTCAGTTTCAAAATTACTCATCATCATCCTCATCCTCTTGACCAATCAAGTGAGCATACTCTTCACCATTCAACATGGCTTTTAAAACTTGGCTCGGACGAAAGGTTAATACACGGCGAGCAGATATTTTAATGGATTCACCCGTTTGTGGGTTTCGCCCTACACGTTCATTTTTTGCTCTAACGACAAAATTACCAAAACCCGAGATTTTAACTTTTTCTCCGTTCTGCAAAGTGTCTTTCAATGAATTGAAAACGAGCTCCACGAGTTCGCTCGCTTCTTTTTTTGAAAAGCCGATTTTCTCGTAAACTTTTTCTACGATATCTGCTTTCGTCACTGTTGAATTTCCTATGTTCTGCCCTGCCATACCAGTCCTTGTTTATAAAATGCTACCAAGTTATTGAAATGAATCAAGTTTTTGAAACCAACTAGACCCTTTTTCAACGCACAAAGGCAAATCCAACTATCTCAGCTTCGCTCCAACGCCCTTTTCAGCGCCTTGAACAACTTTATCTGTGACTTGCTGGATCTGGTCCTCCGTCAAAGAGGCTTCGTTGGATTGAAGCACTAACTTCACTGCGACTGACTTCAAACCAGCCGCTAACTTTTCGCCCTCATAAATATCAAACACAAAACCGTCTTTGTATAAAGCTCCGGCCGCTTTTTTGACTTCTTTTAATAAATCACCCACTGATTTTTGGGACTCCATTACAAAAGCAAAATCGCGCTCGACGGGTTGATACAATGACAACGACTTGAATTTTTGTGGACGAGCTTCTTTCGGCACCAATTGATCCAAATTAATTTCAGCAATCACGACCGGCACACGAATTTTATTTTCAGCCAGTAAAACAGGATGAACCGTACCAAACACACCGACTTGCTTACCTTCCACAAATACGCTGGCCGATTGACCTTTGTGTAAAAAAGAAACCGATTTGTCTTGTTGAAAACTAAAGGCGGATATTGATAAAAGCTTCATCAGTTTTTCTAATGTCGATCGCAATTTAAAAACGAGTGGCGTTGTATCTGCGTATAATCCAACAGATTCCCCCCACATCACGATTCCCAAATGCATAGTTTCAGGGAATCCCTCTGTCGTTTTTTGAAAAACAGAACCCGTTTCAAACAGTTGGCCTGACATATTGCCAGCGTGAAAATTCTCGACACAGTTTTTCCACAACTGATACGACAAAGATCTGCGCATCACGTTGATTTCTTCACTCAGAGGGTTTTTCAATTGAATCAAATCCGCCGTCGTTTTCAAGCCCACTTGTTGCATCGAATTTAAATCACCTAAAAACGCAGTTTCATTTTGCGCGGATGTGAATGCATAATTAAAGGCTCGTGATAATCCTTGCGCTCTTAAAAATTGTGAAAGCTGTGTTTGTAGTAAATATTTTTCATCATGTTTCGAAGGGACTCCGGCAAATACTGGAATCGTTTCACCAATATGTTCGTAACCTTTCAGACGAGCATATTCTTCCACCAAATCCATGTCTCTTTCTAAGTCGAACCGGAAAAGAGGCGGAGTCACCCAATAAGTTTCGCCTTTTTTCTCGACTTGACACTGCAAACCCACCATAAATTGCTCGAACAATTGAGAATCCGCAACATAACCCAAACGATCCGAAACGGTTTGTATCGAAATTTGAACAGGTGATTTAGTGACAGGTTTTGGATAAATATCATAGTGACCACCCAAAGCCTGACCACCCGCTACGTTTAAAATCAACAAAGTCGCACGATCCATAATTTCTTGGGTCTGACTTGGATCAACTCCTCTGGAAAATCGATAAGCCGAATCCGTTTCAACACCATGGGAACGCGAAGACTTACGCACTGACATCGACTGAAAATGCGCACTCTCTAAGAAAATATTCGTCGTTTTTTCGCTGACTCCAGAATTTAATCCACCGATCACACCGGCTAAGGCCACTGGCTTCTCTGCATCTGCAATGACCAGCTCTTCGCCCGTTAAGATCAAATCTTGCTCTTTCAGAGTTTTAAATTTTTCATTCTTAACCGCTCGACGAACGTTGATTTGTTTTCCAGCTATTACATCCGCATCAAAAGCATGAAGCGGCTGTCCCATTTCATGCATGACATAATTCGTTACATCGACAACGTTGTTAATTGAATTTAATCCAATCGCTTCAATTTTACTTTTCAACCACTGAGGGCTTGGTGCAATTTTAACTCCCGAAATAAAGCGACCACAGTATCTGGTACAAAGATCCTGATCCAAAACTTTGAGTTGAATTTTTTCCGCAGTTTTTGCGGCTTCAAATTGAGTTTGAATTTCCGGCTTTTTAACTTTGCGATTCAATAAACAACCGATTTCACGTGCTAAACCGTAGTGGCTCAAACAATCCGCGCGGTTCGGTGTGACTTTTAATTCAAAAGTCACATCATCGTGTCCGGCATAAACAGCGTATTCTTTTCCTGTCGGTGCATCCAATGGCAAAATCAAAATACCTTCGCTGGAATCAGCTAAGCCTAATTCTTTCAGTGAACACAACATCCCGTTACTTTCAACGTCACGGATTTTGGATTTTTTAATTGCAAAATTTCCTGGAAGGACGGCTCCTGGTAAAGCCACAACCACTTTGTCACCTGTTTTATGATTTTGGGCACCACATACAATTTGCTCTATTTTTCCAGGAGCAATTTCAACCTGACAAAGAGATAATTTATCCGCATTCGGATGTTTATCTTTTAATTGAATATATCCAACGACCACATTTTTTAAATCTTTGGCACGATCACTGATTTCTTCGACCTCTAGTCCCGCCTTCGTCAGCAAATCAGCCAGATCTTGGGTCTTAGAAAAATAATCAGAAATATCAACAAACTCATTTAACCATTTTAATGAAATTTTCATATTAGAATTGCTCCAAGAATCGGACATCGTTTTTCGGGAAATGTCGAATATCATCGATGCCATATTTAATAATGGCCATGCGTTCTACACCAAAACCAAAGGCAAAGCCTTGCCACTTTGGATATTCAACTTTGGCATGTTCAAAAACTTTAGGGTTAATCAAACCACAACCGCCAATTTCAATCCACCCCGATTGTTTACACAAAGAACAACCTTTGCCTTTACAAATTGGACAAGAGCAATCGACTTCAGCCGATGGCTCTGTAAAGGGGAAAAAGCTTGGACGAAAACGTGTCTTCAAACCTTTACCAAAAAACTCATTCACGAAAAACGAAATCGTCCCTTTTAAGTCCGACATCGAAACTTTTTCATCCACACACATACCTTCGATTTGATGAAAATTCGGCAAATGCGAAATATCACTATCGCACCTAAAAACAGGTCCTGTGCCAATGATCCGTAAAGGAGGTTTTTCATTTTCTAAACTGTGAATTTGAATCGGAGACGTATGTGTTCTTAGAACATGAGTCTCATCGACAAAAAAAGTATCTTGCATATCACGCGCTGGATGATTCGGCGGAATATTTAAAGCTTCAAAATTATAATAATCTTTTTCAATCAATGGACCTGTGCGCAAGCTATATCCCAGTCTGGCCATAATTGAAAAAATCTCGTGCGTGACCTTGTGAACAGGATGTTCATGTCCGACTGGCTGAGTCGCTGTCGAAAAGGATAAGTCTAATTTTTCATTCAACATTTGTTGTTCAATTTCACGATTTTTTAAGCTTTGTTCGACTTGCTGATAAACCGTTTCTAATTCGCTTTTAACTTCATTCACCCATTTTCCAAATAATGGTTTTTCTTCTTTGGGTAAAGTCGCCATCAACTTCATGACTTCGGTTAAAGCGCCGCTTTTACCCAAGTACTGAACTTTGAATTGATAGAGTTCATTCGTATTCTGCGCTTTTTGAAAATCTTTTAGGGCAGATTGCTTAATTTCTTGTAATCTTTGCTGTGAGCTTGACTCAGACATGCATTTTCTTCCTTTTTAAAGAGCTTTATTATTGTCAATAAATAAAGTCTTTTCAAGTATTTAGCTTTGTGTTAGGCTAGTATTTCGAGGTTTTTTCGTGGCGCACAAAAATAAAGAAAATTACAGTCCCTATAAAGCACGCAAACAAAAGGCGGGCGTTGACTTAAAATCAGAAAATGTTGTCGCCGCTCACAAGGGAACTCACAAAAAACCGACCACTATTTACAACGTTAACGAAGCAAATGATCGTTTGTTCGACATTTTCAGAAATCATCAATTCAACTGCACACACCAAGAGCGCATTAAACTAGCAGAGTTTTATAAGTTACTGATGGAGAACCAAGAGCACAAAAACTTTACTCGACTTTTAAATCTGAAAGATATCGCCATCAAACATTTTATTGACTGTTTAATCATCACGGATCTGTGCCAATTACAATTTCCATTATTGGATGTCGGCACCGGACCTGGATTCCCAGGAATTCCTTTAAAAATTCGCTATCCAAATGAAAAAATTCTACTGGGCGAAGGCGTGCAAAAAAGAGTCGAATTTTTAAAGCATGTTCGCGAAACTTTAGACCTACAAAACTTAGATATCGTCGGTCGAAATATTAATCCGTATTTTGTCTATCCAGTGAATGGTGTTATCACTCGAGCAGTCGAAGATATTTCAAATACACTTTCGAATGTCCTCAGTTGCCTGCAAGAAGGTGGCTGCGTTTATTTTATGAAAGGCCCAGGGGTTGATCCTGAAATTCCGGCCGCTGTGGAAAAATGGAAAGAATTTTATCAACTAGAAAAAGACATCGCCTATGACTTACCTTTCACTGAAAATCATCGCCGTTTGGTTATTTTCAGAAAAATTAAAAATGCCCCGCTACCAGAAGACGATGACAACGATATATTACTCGAGGATATTTAATGCGCGTCCAAGAAATCTCATCCAAAGACAATCCTGTTTTTCGCAATTTGAAAACTCTTTTGACCTCAAAAGGCATCAAAGAAGAAAATAAATTTTTTCTGATGGGCGAAAAACTGATTCACGAATTTCTTAAGAAAAAACAGTCCCCATTTCATATCAAGTATGCCATCGGATTTGATGAAATGCCTTTCCCTCTTGTTCCTCACTGGGTCAAACTTAAAAAAGAACTTTTTAATGAAATCGATATCCTGGGAACTCACTACCCACTTTTGGTTCTTGAATATAAATCTTTTCATGAGTTCAACTTTAACGAACAACCCGAAGGTCTTGAAATCGTCAGCCCGTTAGGCGATCCTAAAAATCTAGGCTCATTACTTCGTTCTGCCGCAGCCTTTGGCGCCAGCAAAGTCATACTGACTCGTGAATCTTGCCATCCCTATTTACCTCACAGCATCAAGTCCTCTGCCGGTGCGGCACTGGATTTACCCGTTTATTTAAATACGCAGCCCTTAAATTTAATCCCGATGACAGGCGCGAATATCGCCTTGGATCTGAATGGCGAATCGCTACAAAATTTTTCTTGGCCTGAAAACTTGCGCTTGTGGGTGGGCGAAGAAGGTCCAGGGTTGCAGTTATCCGAAGACCAAAAAAAGAAAATCAAACGGGTCACTATTCCTACTCAAAATGTCGAATCGCTGAACGCCACAGTGTCTACTTCTTTGGCCTTATGGGAATGGAAAAATAGAAAAAAATAAAAAAATTGTTTCATTTCATTTATAAAGTTGCAGCTGCAACATGCGACTGTCGAAAGATCCTTTGCAAACAAAGGATCAGCTATGAAATCAATTTTAAATCTAATTATTTTGTCCCTACTGCTTTCGGCTTGCTCGAAACCATCTAACGATACAAGCAGCTCCTCAGCTGAATCAAATCCTGTCACAGAAAATCCCTTGTCTCCTTTAATTCCAACCTGTCCCGAAGGGTACGTCCAAGTTCAGCCTCTCGAAGGATTTACTCAGCAAAGTTTTTGTGTCGCCAAGTTTGAAATGAAAAATATCAATGGACAGGCTAGTTCTGTTCCACAGGAATCACCTTGGGCTAATATTAACAGAACAGATGCGATCAACGCTTGTACGCAATTAGGTCCCAAATATAATCTGATCAACAATAACGAGTGGATGACGATCGCGCGCAGAATTGCATCACAACCCATAAATTGGAGCTCCGGGCAAATCGCTGTTGGAGAATTAAATAGAGGTCACTCAGACAGTCTGCCCGCAGCTCCACAACCCGCGAGTGATCAAGATGACGAATCGTGCTTTCTGACCGAACAAAGCTGTTCCAAAACATTATGGGATTCTCAAAGACGTATTCACTTTATTGACGATAACACCCTTATTTGGGATTTGGCAGGCAATGTTCTGGAATGGGTTAAAGACGACAATCTATCTGCCATAGGAGCCGATACTTATATATCGATGAATAATACGAATGACATTAGACAGACCCAGTTTGGACCAACACCCGAAACAATTTGCCCAGAAAACTCAGTCAGTCCCTTTTGCGGAATGGGATACGGACACTTTAACTATGCTGGCGGTGCCTTGATCCGCGGAGGATCTCGTGTATATGGATTATCTTCGGGTATTTTTCAAATACTGACAAATTACGACGCCAACGTTGTTGGTGCCGGATTGGGTTTTAGATGTGTCTATCATTTGAATGAATAGATTATCTTAATAAATAGATTTGTTAATAACTCGCCTATTTTAAATGAATTACAAACTTTGACGTATTGACCAAACTTTGTAAAAGGCTTCTAAGACAATTTTCAATGACATTTTACTTTGCCCCACTCTTCGGTCTTCGAAAACGATGGGGTATTCAAAAATAGAATAATTATTCTTAAGAGCCTTGTATTTCAATTCAATTTGAAAACTATAGCCGTTCGACTGAATGGAATCCAGGTTGATTTTTTGTAAAACTTCACGATTCCAACAATTAAATCCACCCGTCCAATCACGCAGCGGAAATCCTAAAATCAAACGCGAATATAAACCTCCGCCTTTAGAAATCATTTTGCGAATGATTCCCCAATTCACTGTTTGCCCACCGGGAACATAACGGGAACCAATCACCACTTTTTCAGTATTCATTTTTTTCAACATCGCATCCAGATCTACGGGCCGATGGGAAAAATCAGCATCCATTTCAACCAGAACATCGTAACCGCGCTCTAAACCCCATTTAAATCCTGCAATATAAGCTTTCCCTAGGCCTTCTTTTTTCGGACGCGACAATAAATGAATGCGATTGTTTTTCTGAGATTCCGCAATCACAAACTGACCGGTGCCATCCGGAGACGAGTCATCCACAATAAGAACATCAAATTGTTCGCTCAGTGACATCAATGCTGGAAACAAAAGTTGTAGATTTTCAATTTCGTTATAAGTTGGAACAATCACTAATTTTTTCATATTAAACCTTTATTAAATTTTTAATTATCTCTGCAGGAGGATCATTCCGCCAAAGGCTCAGAACATAACCACCGCCACCAGAGCCTGTCATTTTACACGACAAAGCCCCTTGCTGCTTGAGTTCAATCAAATGTTTTTCTGCTTCCGGCGGTATCAATCCCCAGTCTTGAAAGCAA
>DALYIB010000104.1:1519-9218 GCA_031970595.1 Pseudobdellovibrio sp. | reverse complement strand
GAATGAGTCCAGAAGTATCAATTATGCCACTTCGCTTTTTAGGTGCTGATGGATCGGGTGATCTTGAAGGCGGTATTAAATCGATTGATTACGCGATCGAGAAAAAAGTTCAAGTGATTTCAGCTTCATGGGGTGCATCTGTTCCATTGTCGACTGCGAAACCACTTGTTGAAGCGATCGAAAGAGCTGAAAAAGCAGGAATTATTTTCGTAACTGCTGCAGCGAATGACGGTAAAAACAATGATACAACTGAAGTTTACCCAGCGAATGCGGGGACTCCGAACATGATCACTGTGGCTGCTTCGAATTCATCAGATGGTAAACCATCATGGTCAAACTACGGTAAAGCGAAAGTTTCTTTAGCGGCTCCGGGTGATGCGATCATGTCAACTTTGCCAGGCGATAAATACGGAAATTTATCTGGTACTTCAATGGCCACTCCGCTAGTTGCTGGTTTAGTCGCTTTCTTGAAGTCACAAGATCCTGCTTTAACAGGTGCTGAAGTTCGTTCATTACTTCAAACTACAGGTGCGAAAGTAAATATCGAAACAGCTTGTAACTGCCGTGTTGATGCTTTTGCTGCTGTGGATACATTAATGTCACAAAAAGCTTGGTTAGTTCCAGCTGCTGCGACAATTGCTGAACAAGCGACTTTACAAATGACATTGAAAAATGCTCAAGGTTCAGTTCGTTTTGAATCATCTAATCCTGCGATCGCGACAATCAACGAACAAGGTTTGTTGACGGCGGTTGCACAAGGGACTGTGACTGTTAAAGCCACTGACGCTTCTGGAAATTCATACCAATCATTGGATATCAATGTAGGTAAAGTTTCTTCAACTCAACCACCAGATGATGGTGGCGGTTTACCAGGAATGCCAGGCGACGGCGAATGTCCATTGGGCGACGCTCAGCTTTGCCAAATCCTTTGCCAAATTATGCCAACAGCTCCTTGGTGTAAATAGTTCCGAATTTTTCAAATTAAAATTCGTTCAAAAAGCCAGCGCAAGCTGGCTTTTTTATTTTTCAGATTCACGTCGTTTGAAAAATTTCTTTTGTTAAGACCTTGTGAATGTTTTTTTGTTTATTTGTTTTAATCTGAGACGTTTCGTTTTTATTTCTGTATCAATATCAACACAAGCTCAGTCAATTTCATGAAATTTTGACGAAAATTTAACATTAGCCCCGCGATTCCGATAATATAGATGAATACTTTGTACGTAGAGGCGATAGATTGATGAATTCGTTCAAAAATTTATTTTATTTAATGGGTTTTGCTGCGACGTTGTCGGCTTGTAAAGGGCCGGATGGTGGAGTTGCGCCCAGTGAACCTCCGAAAAATATTGAAACAGCTTTATCCGTCAGTCCTACAGAAAAAACAATTGCAGTGAATAATAGTTTAAATCTAACAGCTACTGGCGGAACTCCTCCTTATAATTACACTGTCGCTTCGGGTGGGGGAACCATTGTTTCCGTTGTGGATCAAGGCCAGTACACGGCGCCGTCTTCAACCAGTGTTGTGACCGTTCAAGTAACTGACTCTGTAGGGGCGTCGGCATCCGCGACGATTACAGTGAATTCAGCTTTAACAATTTCACCCACTTCAATCACATTGATGACCGGTGCGACGACGAATTTGTCGGCGTCGGGTGGAGTGCCTCCTTATTTTTATTCGATTCAAAGTGGTTCCGGTTCAGTCAATTCAATGACAGGGACTTATACGGCACCCAACGCTGTTTCAACTGATGTGGTTCGTGTGACTGACAGTCATGGGAATACTGTAGATGCAACGATCCAAGTGACATCCGTATTGGCTTTGAATCCTTCCAATTTACAAACTGTTGTTGGTGACGTGACTGCGTTTTCTGCTGTAGGCGGAACGCCTCCTTACACATACAGTGTTGTTTCAGGATCAGGTTCTATTAATTCCAGTGGTTCCTATACAGCCGCTGCAGCGGGAACAGATGTGGTGCGTGTGACTGACAGTTTAGGTGCCACTGCGGATTCGAACGTGAATGTGAACGCGGTGCTAGCGATTTCTCCGACAGCGATTAACATGTCGGTTTCTGGTAATTTAACTTTTACAACTTCTGGCGGAGTCAGTCCGATTTCATTTTCTGTGGTTTCGGGCGGTGGTTCCGTTGATTCAGCGACGGGTTATTTTACAGCACCGGCAGCAGCAGCAACTGTTGTTGTGCGTGCAACAGACAGCGCGGGGCACACAGCAGATGCGACAGTCAATGTATCAACAGTTTTGGGAATTTCTCCGGCGGCAATCACTTTAGCAGTTAATAATTCGACCACTTTTTCGGGGACAGGTGGTGTGGCACCGTATTCATTTTCATTAGTCAGCGGTTCTGGAACATTGAATTCGGCAACAGGTTCCTACACAGCGCCAGCCACAGCTGGATCTGCAGTGGTTCGAATCACTGATAGTTTGGGTGCAACAGCCGATGCGAATATTACAATCAATGCGGCCTTGTCTATCGGAGCTGCCACATTAAACATGGCGATCAGTTCAAATCACACATTCACCGCAACAGGTGGAGTCAGCCCGTATGTTTATTCGATTGTATCTGGCGGCGGTACAATCAATTCAAGCACCGGAGTCTTTACAGCGCCTGGAACTGCGGGCACTGTTGTTGTTCGAGTCACCGATAGTTTAAGTAATACTTCGAATGCAACAGTGACCGTTGTTTCCAATGTTCAAATCAGCCCAAGCACTAAAATTTTAGCTGTGAATAACAGTTTTATTTTTACCGCGAGCGGTGGTTTGACTCCGTACGTTTATTCGATCGTATCCGGTGGCGGTACAATCAATTCAAGCACGGGTTCTTACACAGCGCCAGCCACAGCGGGTTCGGCGGTTGTTCGCGTGACCGATGCTTTAGGTCAAACTTCTCAAGCCAATGTGACTGTGAATGCGGCTTTAGCGATCTCTCCTTCGGCTGTGACAAAAGCTGTGAGCTCAAGTCATACATTTACGGCTGTGGGTGGAGTTAGTCCGTACACATATTCGATTGTATCGGGTGGTGGCTCTATCAATTCTGCCAGTGGAGTTTTTTCAGCTCCGGCGACAGCAGGATCTGTCGTTGTACGCGTCACAGACAGTTTAAGCAATACAGCTAATTCGACAGTGACTATTGTTTCGAATGTTCAAATTTCTCCATCGACGTATACGATGGCCACAAGTGCTACGACGTTATTTTCTGCGACGGGTGGTCAAACACCTTACGCTTATTCGATCGTGTCCGGTGGCGGAGTTATCAATCCATCGACAGGATCGTTTACGGCACCTGCCTCAGCAGGTTCAGTCACAGTTCGAGTCACGGATGCGATTGGACAGTTTTCTGACAGTGCCATTACAGTAGCCTCTGTGGTGACTATCAGCCCAACGAGCTTAACTTTGGCGGTGAATAATTCACATACTTTTTCTGCTGCTGGCGGAGTAGCACCATATACATATTCAATCGTATCTGGTGGTGGAACGATTAATTCCAGCACGGGTTCCTACACGGCGCCAGCAACTGCGGGATCTGTGGTAGTGCGTGTGACAGATAGCTTGTCACAATTTGCAGATAGCAATATTACAATCAACGCGGGTTTATCAATCAGCCCGGCGACAGTTTCATTAGTTCAATCAGGAACTCAGACTTTTTCAGCTGCAGGCGGAGTAGCACCGTATACTTATTCTGTCGTATCTGGTGGTGGGACAATGAATTCCAGCACCGGAGCATTCACAGCGCCCGCAACTGCGGGATCTGTGGTTGTTCGTGTGACCGATAGTTTAAGTAATACGGCGAATTCAAATGTCACAGTTGTAACACCCGTTACAATTTCGCCGTCTTCGCCGACATTGGCTGTGAATGGAAATTTAACTTTTACAGCCAGTGGTGGTTTGGCTCCCTACAGTTATTCGATTGTATCTGGTGGTGGAGTTATTAATTCCAGCACGGGAGCATTTACAGCGCCAGCAACGGCGGGATCTGTAGTCGTACGTGTAACAGATAGTTTATCTCAGCAATCTTCAACAACTGTGACTGTGAATGCGGCCTTAGTCATTTCACCAGCCACAAAAACTTTAGCTGTTAATAACACATTCACTTTTTCTGCTGCTGGCGGAGTCGCACCATATACTTATTCGATTGTATCTGGTGGTGGAACAATGAATTCATCTTCTGGATTATTCACATCACCATCCACAGCGGGTTCGGTGATTGTGCGTGTGACCGATAGTTTAAGCAATACTTCGAATGCGAATGTGACGGTCAACGCTGCTTTAGCGATCAGTCCTGCCAGTTCAACAGTGGCCGTTGGAAATACTTTAACATTTTCAGCGACAGGTGGAGTCAGTCCGTATGCTTATTCGATCGTATCTGGTGGTGGAACGATCAATTCCTCAACAGGATTATTTACAGCACCGGCCACTGCAGGTTCGGTGGTTGTGCGTGTGACCGATAGTTTAAGCAATACTTCGAATGCAACTGTGACAGTGAATGCGGCCTTAGTGATTTCGCCAGATCCAGTGATCACGTCTGTTGGAAATTCAACGACATTTACAGGCACTGGTGGTGTTCCTCCGTACACATATTCAATTGTGTCCGGTGGCGGTACAATTAATTCTTCGACAGGAGCTTTCACGGCGGGTGGAACAGCTGGAGCTGTTGTGGTTCGTGTGACGGATTCATTATCAAATATTTCTGAAGCGGATGTGACTGTGAATGGTCCACTGGCCATCAGTCCTACAACGATTAATGTGGTTGCTTCTGGATCTGCAACATTTGTGGGTGCAGGTGGAGTGGCTCCTTACACTTATTCAATCGTTTCGGGTGGTGGTTCTATTGATTCAGTGACGGGTGATTTTACGGCGCCAGCAACGGCGGGTTCGGTCATAGTTCGTGTCACAGACAGTGTCAGTGCCAGCGTGAATGCAACAGTCACTGTGTATGATGCACTGACATTATCGCCAACAGCAGTGACAATTGGTATTAATACTGTTCAAAATTTTACAGCCACAGGTGGCTTGGGTACTCGTACTTTTTCGATTGTATCTGGTGACGGAACAATCGATCCAGTCACGGGACAATTTACTTCAGGGATTTCTGCTGGTGAAACGATTATCGAAGTGGCAGATACAATTGGAAATAACGTTGAGGCGACAATTACAGTTGTCAGTAGCTTAACTATTTCTCCTCTCACTTTAAAACTTCCGGTGTTTTCGACGGCCACTTTTTCGGCGACACTAGGAACTGCTCCGTACAGTTATTCGATGGCTTCGGGAACCGGTTCTGTTATTTCAGGAACAGGAGTTTATACGGGTGGTACTGTGGCGGGGATCGATTCTGTTCGCGTGACCGATGCGGGTATGAATACATCTGATTCGGTTGTGACATTAATTGAACCCGTTCAAATCGTAGGTGGAAGTAATCATTTTTGTGCTCGTTATAATGAAGGTTCAGTGAAGTGCTGGGGATTAAATACTTCGGGACAATTGGGATTAGGAAATACCACAGCTTACGGAAGCGCCGCTAATCAAGGTGGAGACAAATTACCATTTGTGAATTTAGGTACAGGTCGTTCTGCTAAATTCATTGCCTCAGGTCACACGCATACATGTGCGATTTTAGATAATGACCAAGTTAAATGTTGGGGGCTAAATACGTCGGGTCAATTAGGTTACGGTGATACGACGACTCGTGGAACGGCAGCCACGCAAATGGGTGACGCTTTGCCATTTGTGAATTTAGGAACAGGTCGCACGGCAAAGAAAATTGCAGCAGGTGCAACACATACGTGTGCGATTTTGGATAATGATACTTTAAAATGTTGGGGCTATAATTTATACGGTCAATTGGGTCGCGATAATACAACAAATGTCGGAACGGCTGCGGGTCAAATGGGTGACGCTTTGGCAGCTATTAATTTGGGTGCAGGTCGCACAGCCAAAGATATTTCAGCAGGCCTTGATCATACGTGTGCGATTTTGGATAACAATACTTTAAAATGTTGGGGCCGAAATAATCGCGGTCAGTTAGGTAAAGATAATGTAACAACGTTGGGTGATACGGCAGGCGAAATGGCTGCACTGACAGCTATTAATTTAGGAGCAGGTCGTACAGCTGTTGCGATATCAGCAGGTTATTCTCATACTTGTGCGATTCGTGATAATGGAACGGCGGTTTGTTGGGGCTTAGGTACAACGGGACAGCTAGGACGTGACAATGCCTTAACGATGGGTGATGCCGCTGGTGAAATGAATACAGTGATGACGACACCGATCAATTTAGGTTTTGTTCCAACATTGATCGATGCCAGCAGAACTCGTACATGTGCGATGTCGGCAACGGGTGCGACGAAGTGTTGGGGTTTAGGTACATCAGGACAACTGGCTCGTGGAAATGCGACGTCTTACGGGACAGCTGCGGGCAATATGGCTGCGTTGGCGAATATTAATTTTGGTACGAGTATCGTTGCATCAACGATGGCTTCTTCGTGGTACTCGTCGTGTGTAATTATGACGAATAAACGGATCAAATGTTTTGGTTCAGCAACCAATGGTCAGTTATTAAATGCTTCGACGACATTACATATTGGTGATGCTGCGGGCGAGCTTGGTGACGGAATGGCTTGGGTTAATCACTAATTTCCAATTTGCTGAAACCATAAGCAAAAATAATTCAAAACATAAATTTCAGTGTCTTTTTGACCTCAAAAAACTTGGCAATCTCTTTGCTTTATAGGTTTTCGTCGCAGACATTTTTGGTCGCGGAAAAATAACCAGGGAAACTTAAAAGGGGGATTCCTTATGAAAGCAATGAAGTCTTTAATCGTATTAGCAGCAATGGTTTTAGCAACAGCCGCTGAAGCACAAGTGAGCTTGGGTCAACCAGCTTACGGTGGAACAGGTTGTCCTGCTGGATCAGCATCTGCCACTTTAACTGATGACGGATCAGTTTTATCAATCCTTTTTGACCAATTCGTGGTTGAAGCAGGAAACACAACAGGTCGTCGTATCGACCGTAAAAACTGTTCATTAAGAATTCCAGTGAATGTGGGTCAAGGCTACCAAGTGGCTTTAATCGCTTTCGACTACCGTGGTTTCGTAGCAGTTCCTTGGGGCGGTCAAGCTGTGTTTGATGCTTCTTACGCTTACATTGGTCAACCAACACCAGTTCGTTTCTCTAAAACTTTCGGTGGCGGCGCTAACCAAAACTACTCTGTTAAAAATGAATTAATCTCTACAACTATGACATGGTCACCATGCGGTCGCCAAGTGATGTTGGAAGCAAATGCTTCAATGAGAGTTCAATCTAACTCTTCTATGCAACAAGCAATGGCGTCAATAGACTCAGTCGACGTAACTGCAGGTCTATTGTACAAAGTACAATGGAGACGTTGCCAATAATTTCAAGAAATTGAACTTATTGAAAAAAAGGCTTCGTGAAAACGAGGCCTTTTTTATTTTGTCCATCTTATTTTAAATTTTGTTTGCAACAGACAGTCGGTGACTGTCTGTTATTTTTTGCACGAAAGAATTTCTGCTATCACATCCACTTTACCGTTTGATTGACCATGTGAATCTATTTTCTTAAAAGTCTCTGAAAAACTTTCTCCAGTTTTGGTCTGAATAATAAAAAATTGTCCGTAGGTTGTGTTGTTTGGATTCTTCACAGCAATTTGAACTTGGCGTCCAACCACT
>DALYIB010000104.1:0-1509 GCA_031970595.1 Pseudobdellovibrio sp. | reverse complement strand
GGCTAAAGTGGGTTCTGTGCCAACTTGAATATTTAAAAGCTGGCGTAATTTGTCCGGTGCTATATTTGAACCGCGCAGAGTGATACCACAGTGATCAAATCGAATTCCTGTATATGATAAAAAGACAGTGATCTCTGAACTTTGTAAATCACTTATTACAGTGAAATCACCTTCGTTAGCCAGAATATCGTGGTGGGGTTCGGCAACAGCAGCCCAGGTCTGAGCGCTCCAAGCTATCAGGGTACTTAATAATAATTTTTTCATAGGGAACTCCTTTTTTCTAAGGCTGTCATATCGAAGTTTGATATATATGTAAAATATGATTATATTTATATTTAACATAGGTAAAAATATATGAAATTCAGACTCAGCGATATTAAAAATTTTATTGAAACGGCGGCTTGTGCAACGATGACCCAAGCTGCTTTAAAACTCGAGATCAGCCAGCCGGCCTTATCTGAAAGTTTAAAGCGCTTAGAATCAGATGCCCGTGCGATTTTATTTTATCGTTCGCGGTCAGGAATTCAACTGACACCCAGTGGCCGTGTTTTTTTAGTTAAAGCTGAAAAAATGATAGCCGCCTACCAAGAACTGGATATGAATACACAAAGTCCTTATTTTACCACGCGCAAAATTGTGATTGGCTGTCATCCAACGGTGGCTCAGTATTCGATTCCCAAAGCGTTGGCCTTTTTAAAAGAATCTGCACCGGAATATAAAATTGAATTGCAGCATGATTTATCTAGAAATATTCAAATGCAAATTCAAAATGGCCAAATTGATATTGGCTTAGTTATTAATCCGGTATCTGTTCCTGATTTAGTCATTCAAAAAATCGGTTTCGATACGGTTGGGGTTTGGTCATCGGGTCCTTCTGAAAAACAAGATACTGTGATTTGCAATCCGCATTTATTTCAAACGCAATCCATTTTGAAAAAATGGAAAGATAAACCTAAAAAAATGATTTCAACGGATAGTTTGGAATTAATATGTCAGCTGGTCAGTGAAAAAATTGGTTTAGGTATTTTACCCGAAAGAGCTGTTCAATTATCCAAATTGAATTTAAAACCTTTGTTGTCATTACCCACTTACAAGGATGATATCTGCGTTGTCTATCGTCCCGAGTTTGGAAAAAATGCCAGCGAAAAAATTTTGATCGATGCCCTCAAGCGCGGATTGGTATAGATTTTATTTTTGAATACGTGTGCGCAGCCAAAAAATTTCAATAACCATGTATAAAATCATACTGACTGTTAAGCCTAAACCCTTCAGCCAGGCCCAAGCTTCGGTGGACCAATAAAAGGCGGCATAGGTGGCCAAAATGGCATGAGCCAGGAAAAAAAACGATAAACGCAGTGTGATCCCAGACATGGCTGCTTTAATAAAATCAGGTGCTTGCGGATTTTGTTTTTCGATCATCAGCTGCATAAAAGGTTTTTTCAAAAACCAAGATCCAGCTAGAAAAATAAAAAAACCAAATTCTAAAATAGCGGGTTGTAATTTAAACCA
>DALYIB010000103.1:0-9339 GCA_031970595.1 Pseudobdellovibrio sp. | reverse complement strand
AATTAAAGGACTTGCGAAAGCAGGTTCTTGAAAACTTCAAGGAAGATACATGAGTCAATCGAATAGCAGTTTCAAGTCGTCACCTGTTTCATCAATGGCGTCTTCTGGATCTGGAGCGAGTCCTTTAAGTCCGGCCAAAGGCCCTATTTTAGCATCTCTTGATATTGGTTCATCAGCGGTTAAGTTGGTGATGTCTCACGTAGTCCCCAATTCACTTATTCAAAATATCGAAGTCGTGGGTGTTGGGGTCAGTCAAAATTCAGGTCTGAAACAAGGTGTTGTCGTCAATATTGAATCAACAACCGAGTGTATTCGTAAAGCGAAAGAAGAAGCGGAGCTAATGTCTGGTTACCGTGTCCACGAAGTTTGGGTATCTGTTTCAGGATCTCATATTCAGTCTTTTGATTCACGTGGTATGGTGGCTGTTAAAAATAAAGAAGTCACGCAAACGGATATTGACCGCGTGATTGAAGCGGCGAAGGCTATTCAAGTGCCAGCAGATCGCACGGTTTTACATGTGATTCCACGTGAATTTAAAATCGATCACCAGGATGGAATTACAGATCCTATTGGCATGTCCGGTGTTCGCTTGGAAGCCAACGTTCATATCGTGACAGCTAGTCAGTCAGCCGTTGCTAATTTAATTCGTTGTATTGAAAAAGCCGGTCTTAAAGTGGCTGGTTTGGTTTTAGACCAAGTGGCTGTCATGCGTTCGGTACTCAGTTTTGATGAAAAGAATTTAGGTGTTTGTGTCGCTGATATCGGTGGCGGATCTACTAAATTAGTATATGTACTTAATGGCAGTGTCGCCCATACATCGATTGTACCTATTGGTGGTTCGCACTTTACTCAAGACGCAGCTGTGGGTTTAAGAACTCCGCAAATTTTTGCAGAGACCTTAAAGAAAAAACATGGTTGTGCTTTGGCTAGCCTTGTGACTGATGATGAAATGATCGATGTCGAAGGTGTGGGCGGACGTAAATCACGTCATATTCCTAAAAAAGAATTAGCCTTAATATTAGAAGCTCGTGCCGAAGAGTGTTTAAATCTGATTGCGAATAATATTCGCATGAGTGGTTTTGCACCTTTGATGGGTTCGGGTTTAGTGATTACGGGCGGCGCCAGTCAACTAGATGGATTAGTTGAAATGGGCGAGTTTGTTTTTGATTTTCCAGTTCGTCGTGGTCACCCAATGTTGGTGGGCGGATTGAAAGATGTAGTTAAGGGTTGTGAATTTGCGACATCGATTGGTTTATTGATGTACGCACTTGAAAGCAAAAAAGAATTGATTTCATCGGCGGGCACGAATTCTTCGGCTCAGTTGGTGGATTCAATTTCAAATGTAGCGGACAAGATGAAGAAATTTTTTTCTGAGTTATTTTAATTTTGGATTTACTGAATTTATTTAAATTTTATGGAGGAAATATGTTTGAGCTCGAGGAAAATGTAAATATCGGAGCGAATATTAAAGTAGTTGGTGTTGGCGGTGGCGGAAGCAATGCCGTAGCAACAATGATTGAGTCAGGGATGGCTGGTGTTGAGTTTGTTGTAGCTAATACAGATATCCAGGCTTTAAACTCGAGCAAAGCGGGTTTGAAAATTCAATTAGGTGTGGATTTGACAAAAGGTCTTGGTGCTGGTGCGAATCCGGATGTGGGACGTCGTTCTGCGATTGAATCTTATAATCACATTGTTGAACAATTAAAAGGTTCAGACATGGTTTTTGTCACTGCTGGTATGGGTGGTGGTACAGGAACGGGTGGTGCTCCGATCGTTGCAAAAATCGCACGTGAATTAGGTGCTTTAACTATTGGTGTAGTGACTAAGCCATTTATTTTTGAAGGAAAAAAACGTTCTAAACACGCTGAAGGCGGATTGTCTGAATTGCGTGATAACGTGGATGCTTTAATCGTTATTCCAAATCAAAAATTATTAACAATTTCTTCTGATAAGACTCCACTTTTGGAAACTTTCAAAAAAGCAGACGAAGTTTTATTACAAGCCGTTAAAGGTATTTCTGATTTAATTAATATTCGCGGTTTGATCAATTTAGATTTCGCAGATATTAGAACTGTTATGCAAAGCAAAGGCTTGGCATTAATGGGAACGGGTTCTGCTCGCGGTGAAAACCGTGCCATCGAAGCAGCGACTCAGGCCATTTCTTCTCCGTTACTTGAAAATGTTAAAATCGATGGTGCTACAGGCATTATCATTAACGTCACAGGTGGAGCAGATCTTTCATTGTACGAAGTGAATGAAGCTTCGACATTAATTACTGAAGCGGCAAGTGAAGATGCAGAGGTTATTTTTGGTGCAGTTATCGATCCTAATTTACAAGACGAAGTTCGCGTGACAGTGATTGCAACGGGTTTCGCTCGTGAAGATAAAAAAGATGTGATGCCGAATTTTCAAAATATGCAAAATTTTTTGTCGGGTCCAACTTTGACATTTGATTTGCCAACAACTCCAGTGGCGGCTCCTGTTACAACAACAGCGGCAACGCCGAATCCAGTAATGGGTTCAACGCCAATGACTCAGGCTCAAATTTTACAAATGATGCAGCAACTTCAGCAATTACAAGCTCAGGCTGGAATCCAACCTGCGGCACCGGTACCCGTTGTAGAAACAGCCCCTGCAGCTGTGATGACTCCTCCAGTGATGCCGGCTCCAGAAGTAGCGCCTTCATTTCCACCTATCGAAACTGTCCAACAAACAGTTCAAAGCAATTTGGCTCCGACTGTCAATGAAACTCCGGTTTTTGCAACACCCACAGTTCAAGTAGCAGCCCCAGTGGATGTACCGGTTTCTCAAGATTTTTCATCAGCGGTTTCCCCTGTGACTACGCAAACTGCGGATGCTCAGCCGACAACGACTGCGCAAACAGCACGTGATATGTTGTTAGCCAAAGCCAAAGCTTTTCGCGAATCACAAGCACAGCATGCCGAAGAAAAATCAGCATTTCCTGAACAATTAACAATGATGGATGAAGAAAAACAAGTTGAAGAAGCCCGCAAAATGGCTCGCGACATCTTAGAAGTGCCAGCATTCATCAGAAAAAAACAGGGTCTAGACCTTCACAACTAGAATGAGCGTCAAACATTGGTTTGTATCTGACATTCATTTGAAAAACGTCAATGAGCGCAACGGGAACCGACTGTTGCGCTTTTTTCATTTTTTACGCAAAGATCCTAAAAACAATCAGATTTTTTTATTAGGCGATATTTTTGATTTTTGGCTATCGGATGGCCGCGCTTTTCAAAAGCATTACAAAGTCTTGATTGAAGAGATGAAAAACTTTTTGGCCGAAGGCGGAAAGATTTTTTATTTTGAAGGCAATCATGATTTTCATATTGATGTGTTCTGGACAAAAAAAATGGGGATTCCGGTTTTCGAAGATATTCAATACTTTAAAATCGGAGAATACAAGGTCCGTCTTGAACACGGGGATTTTATCAATCCTCAGGATAAGGCTTATCTGAAATACCGCGAACGTGTTCGTCAGCCCTGGGTTGAGTTGCTGGCACACACATTGCCGGGGACTTTTTGGAAAAATCTAGGTGAATTTCTCAGTTCACGCAGTCGTAAAAAAACTTCGCGTTACTTAAGCGAAAATATCGAAAAATCAGTCCAATTGATTCGCCAGTACGCCAAAGAAGAACACCGTAAAAACGAATTTGATATTATCATTACGGGGCACATGCATGTTGTCGATGATTACATTTTTAAAACTCAATCGGGCAGTGCTCGGTCGATCAATTTAGGAACTTGGCTTGACCAGCCGCGCACCTTGTTGATTAGTGGTCGTCATGTTGAAATGATCAATATAGATCAGCTTTTAGCAAAGGAATTATCATGAAATCTATTTTAATGTCTCTGGCTTTGATGGCTTCATCCACAGCTTTTTCTTATGAAGTACCGATTTTTAATGGTGTTTATGAATTCAATGCTGGTGCGACTCAGGTAGTTCAATTGCAACATCACATTTACTTACGTGTTGGTAATGCGGAATCTAAGGCTGAATTAAATCAACTGATTGAAAACAAATACACGTGTGTTTTCCAGGGCCAAAGCATTTACAAATGTGTTCAGTTCATCAAAGATTTTTCAAATACAGATGTCGCTGATCAAATGATTCAACAAAAATATTTACATGCCCAAATCCATTTCGAAAAAACACATTATGCCCCCGAATTGGTGAACGAGGGCGAAGTGATTCAAGAGTGGCAATTGATTCAGAAAATTGATTTTTTATTACAAGATGAATCTTATAGCTATGATAAAGTTCAATATGTGATTAATGACGATGTTGTAAAATTGAAATTGCAATCAAAGCAAAATGAAACTCAGTCCTATTTTTACGTACCGAATGTCAAATCAGGCCTGCCTTCTACGGCTAAAATCTATTTGCAAGATTCTGTGGAAAGTAAGCACGCGCCAGCGTCGAAATATCAGCTTCGTAATTTTAAAAAGTATTTATACGAAGTTGTTTGGTCAGCCACAAGACACTAACTATTTGAAATTATTAAACTATTCAGTATCGCTAAAAGCGATACTGAATAAATTATTTATCCATTATAAATTGCCGTTAAATATTTGTATTTTGGATTATTCACTATTTAAGGAGATTATATGAACTTTCCCTTTGCGGAATATTATTGGCTGTACGGTGTTTTTATTGGATTTGTTTTTTTGCTGGTTTTATTTGATTTAGGTTTGATTTCAAAGGCTAAACAAAACATCACCACCAAAGAAGCTCTAGTTTGGAGTGTGATTTGGATTACGATTGGTTTATTAGTCGGAGTCGGTGTTTGGCAATATTCGACTACAAAATTTGGGCCGGAAATTGGCAATCAACTAGGTCTAGAGTATCTGAGTGGTTATTTAATCGAAAAGGCACTGGCGATCGATAATATTTTTGTCTTTGTTTTAATTTTTACATCTTTAAAAATTCCTAAAAACTTACAGCGTAAAGTTTTAGGCTGGGGTATTTTAGGGGCCTTGTTTTTCCGTGCTGTTTTTATTTCGATCGGTGCCGTGTTGGTTCAATACAAATTCATGCTTTATATTTTCGGCGCTTTCTTGTTAATTACAGGTATTAAAATGGCCTTTCCAACAAAAGAAGAACTGAAGCTTGAAGACGGCATGATGTACAAAATGCTGAAAAAGATTTTACCATTAACGCCCAGCCTAGAAGGTGGAAAGTTTTGGATCTATGAAAACGGCAAAAGACTATTCACACCGCTTTTCTTAGCTTTATTGCTGATTGAATTTTCTGATATCATTTTTGCGATCGATTCGGTTCCTGCGATTTTTGCGATTACCAAAGAACCTTTTATCGTCTTTACTTCGAACATGATGGCGATCTTGGGTTTACGATCTTTGTATTTGGTTTTAGCGGATGCCATTCACAGATTTGAATATTTAAAATACGGTCTTTCGTTTATTTTAATTTTCGTAGGTCTTAAGATGGTTTGGTTGAATGATCTGTTTGATGGCCACTTCCCGATCGGCTGGTCGTTGGGAATTATTGGTGCGGTCTTGTTTGTATCCATTGCTTTGTCTTGGTTCAAAGAAGAAAAACCAGCGTAACCTATCTGATTAGAAATAAAAAAGGGCTTTGGATCCATCCAAAGCCCTTTCTATTTATGTAATAAAATCGATTTAGAAATTGTACGTGTAAGTCAGAATACCAGAAATACCTGATAATTTTGTTTCTACGTCAGAACCATTGGCTTCCAATTCTGAATTAGAAGTCACTTGTGTGATGTTGTTTGAAAGTGTTCCATTCGATGAAGACACAATATTTCTTTGAATAGGTAAGTAGCGGTAATTGCCTTCAACACCAAAACAGTGTTCTGGCCAAAAACAGAAATCGGCACCTAGGCCAACTTGGGCACCAAAATTAGATCCCGCAAAAGAAACGGTTGTAGGACCATTCGTAATATCACCTGACAGGCGTCCGTAACCAATACCGCCCTGAATATAAAAATCAATGATATCGTTGCTCAGTGGAATGATGCGAACGAGTGGGAAAAAAGTAAAGCCATCTAATTTGTAATTATAGTTTCCACCTGTGCCAGTTCCGCTTTCAGATTGCGTAAACAAAGACGGGCGCAATTGAATCGCGACTAAGTTATTTGAAAAGCGAAACGTCGCGTGTCCCACGTATTCCGTGGCCGCTTTCATTTCGGCTGTTGTCGCCTGCGAAGTTGCTTTAGCATGTGAAATGATTTGGTTAAGGCCATCCTGTTCGGCTGTCGCAAAACCTAATCCTAAGCCCACAGAAAGCGAACCGCCTGCAAAAGCACTTTTGCCGCCACGTTTTTTTCCAGCAGCTTGTGCAACATCTGGGTTCAGAATCAGTGTTGATAAGAAAGCAGCAGCTAATAAAATAACTGACAATATTTTCATAGACCATCCTTGGTTAATGTCTGTATTTATTTTTATCAATAAATGGTGGCTTGTATAGCAATCCGAAAGGATTCAGTACAAAGTCCATAGACTTGGGATCTGACCAAAGTCCATGGATTTGTTTCTAGATAACAATATTAAACTTCACTTAACAGCAGTTCAGTTGCACTTCACTTAATAATTGTTCAGTTACACTTCACTTAATAACTGTTCAGCATGAGCCAGAGATGTCTTAGAAATTTTTTCGCCAGAAATTAAACGGGCGATTTCTTCAACGCGTTCTTTTTGGTTCAGAACGGTCACGGTCATAACGGCCTGTTGTTTTTGAGTCGATTTACTAATCGTGAAATGAACATCACCAAATGCTGCCACTTGTGGTAAATGCGTGACGCAAATAACCTGCTGTCCTTTGGCAATTTCTTTCAATTTGCGACCGACTTTTTCAGCGGTCGTTCCTGATACACCCGTGTCGACTTCATCAAACAAATAAGTTCGTGGCCAATCATTTTTATTATTCGCAGCACCCACTGATTTTTTCAAAGCCAGTAAAATACGCGATAATTCGCCGCCAGAGGCGACCTTTGAAATGGGCCGCTTAGGATCCTTAGGCGAAGTTTGGGATAAAAATTCGACATCGCTGTTGCCAGTTATGTTCAGCTCATTCAAGCGATTGATTTGAATATCAAAAGTAACGCCTTTCATATTCAGATCCAAAAGTTCTTCGTTCACTTGCTTAGTCAGTTTTTTGGCCTGATTAGCTCGTGCCGAATGAAGATCGTCCGCCTTTTTATTTAAATCTAATTCAATCACTGAACATTTCTTTTTAAGATCTTGCAGATGATTGTCGGAATTTTCCAAAGCATTTAATTCGGATTGCAGTTTTTCAAATGTTTGCAGTAAATCCGATAGATTTTCGCCATGTTTTTTTTGCAATTTTCGAATTTGGCTCAGGCGCGATTCTTTTTCTTCAAGAATTTCTGGGTCTAAGTTAATTTTTTGCACATACTGGCGCAGTTCAAATAGACTTTCATCAATCAAGCTTTGTGCTTGGGACAATGTCTGAACTTTGTCAGCGATATTTTGATCCACAGCGGCCGCTTCCACCGATTTTTTTAAAATCGATTTCAATCGGGCTGAAACGCTGTCGTCGTCATGGTAAATAACTTGATCACAGAAATCAGCAAATTGAATCAGCTTTGATGAATTTTTCAGAGTTTTAATTTCTTGTTCCAGGTTGGCATCAGTTTCTGGATCCAAATTCAAAGATTTCAATTCTGAAACTTGGTATTTTAAAAAGTCGATCCGTTGATTTTTTTCCAAGGATTTTTTTTCAAAATCGATGATCTGCTGTTTCAAGTTCATCCATTCAGTAAATTGCAATTCATAAACAGAGCGTTTTTCCCAAAGCCCAGCGTACATATCCAACAAATCTAAGTGATAGCTTTTAGATAATAGATTTCTGTTATCATGCTGGCCCGTCATTTCAATGAGCGGCGCCTGAGGTCCTGTGACCTCAATCATAGGGGCTACAAGCTCTCGTAACTGTGTCAGTGGGCTGAGGGTGCCATTCAAGTAAACTTTAGATTTATCTTCGGCAGAAATAATACGACGAACGATTAGTTGATGGTCTTCGATTTCAATTCCTAGATCTTTTAATTTTTTTTCCAGATCGGGACGACTTTTTAAATCAAAGGATCCTTCAACAGTGGCTTGTTGGGCGCCGACGCGAACTGTGTCCGACGAAGCTTTTTCACCCATCAATAAAGCCAAGCTTTTTAATAAAACCGATTTTCCTGAACCGGTTTCGCCTGATAAAATATTCAGTCCTTTTTGAAATTCAATTTGCAACGAATCGATGATGGCAAATTGGGAAACTCTAAGCTCCTGTAACATAGCGATCTCCAAATCTCAGCTTTTCTTTCAGTAACGCAAAAAAGTTGTGTTTGGGCTTACGAATCATCAAGTGATCTGTATCGCACAAACTAATTTGAACTTCATCTTCTGGTGAAAGTTCTAATACTTTTTGTCCGTCGATAATCAAGTGGGCCGTACTGGTTTGTTTTTCAAGTTTAAGTTTAATCGTTTCATCGTCCGGAAAAATCAGTGGACGGGAAGTCAGCGAATGGGGGGCAACCGGAGTCACAACAAAGGCTTTGACCTCGGGGTGTAAAATCGGTCCGCCGGCGGCCAAGTTATAGGCCGTCGATCCTGTGGGTGTAGAAATAATAATTCCATCCGCTTTGATATCATTCACAAAAGCGTCGCCGTAATAAACGGACGTGCTGATCAATTGCGAAAACGAACCGCGCTCGATCACAACGTCGTTCAAAGCATCAAAATGGACTTTCTTGCCAGCTTTCAAATTGACCATTGTGCGAATACGAGCCCGCTGATGAACAACCATATTGTTTTTCAAAGTTTGATCTAAGACTGCAAAAACTTCTTCGACCTTGTGGGAAGTTAAAAATCCCAACGATCCCATATTAAATCCTAAAATCGGAACCGGTTGACCTTTCAGTAAACGAACAGCGCGCAAATAAGTACCGTCTCCGCCCAGGACAATAATCAAGCTCATGTCAGCTAGTTCTTTCGAACTAATCACCATGTCTGTACCAGGAATACTTTTTTGTTCCGGAGCCGTATAGACTTTGTAGCGTTTTGATTTTAAACGCGCTGAAACCTTTTTAGCCATCTTGACCGCATCCGGTGAATGGATGCGGTAGACGATCGCAATTTTTTTATTTTTCTTTAGATTCAGACTTTTTTCTTTCATCTAAACTAAACCTTCACGTTTTAACAAAGAATTTGTATCCGGTTCACGGCCACGGAATTCAACGTATAAATTCATTGGATGTTCAGTGCCGCCGCGGCTGAGGATGCTGGCCTTGAATTTAGTTGCCACATCTTTGTTGAATAATCCTTTTTCTT
>DALYIB010000102.1:0-9398 GCA_031970595.1 Pseudobdellovibrio sp. | reverse complement strand
TCGATTTCATCCATTCCATTTAAATTCGCCGTACTTTTTTCGTAAACACGATTAATCGTTTCTTGCAACTTAGGAGCTGTTGTCACCAAGGGGCGAACGCGTTTTCCAAAAATAACACGAATATCATCCATCGCCTTAGTGTTGACTGGATTCGAAGTCAGTAAGATGACTTGGTCGGCCTCTTCGCGGTAGGGAAGAACTCCCTGAGCTTTTGCGTAGTTGATCGGCAAGTCGCGCACAAGATCAGCAGAAATATCACTGACGGGGATATCACGAATAAAATCAAGTCCCAATTCGCGACACAAATCGGCCACCAACTCGTCGGCAGTGGCATAATTTTTTTCTGATAAAGTTTCACCCACAGACAAGGCTTTGGACGTCGCCGGATTATTCAGAACAGTTTTGATTTGTTCCGAAGAAAGGCTAGTGGCCTTAGATAAAACTAAAGGGATATCCATTTGAACAGCCATAATTACCTTTTTGCTGATCCGTCGTCTTCGTCTACAGATTGAGGATTACGAACTTCACGTTTCAGCATTTTATCAAGTTTTGCCCCATAAGGGTCTTTACCGCCATTTTGCTTTAAAAATCTCAGACGTTCATTCGTTTTTTCCACTAAAAGCTCGCTTTGATCATTTGCATTACGAATAATCTTCGGTGACAAAAACACCAACATATTTACTTTTGATTTAGCCGAATCTTTCGATTTGAAAAACCAACCCACAATCGGTAGGTCGCCTAAAATAGGAACTTTTTTAACTTGTTCAATTTCTTCGTCCTTCATCAATCCACCGATAACAGCGGTATCGCCATTATTTAAAACAACATTTGTTTTAATAGAGCGTTTCGCTAACGGTTGAACTTTTCCTGCAAATTCAGTAGGAACGCGGATGTTGGATAATTGTTTTACTTCCTGCGTGAACTCCATACGAATCGTTTCTGAAGCTGGGCTGATGAAAGGTTTGATTTTCAATTTAATTGTTGCATCATCGAATTCCGGTTGTGTTGAATTCGGTGTGCCGTTGGCTCCCGGAGTCACAATCGCACGAGTCACAACTTTATCGCCGACTTCGATTTCGGCGTCTTGTGAGTCCATCGCAGTGATTTGTGGAGTCGAAAGAATATTTGTTTTACCAAATTGTTTGATAAACTTAATATAACCCAAAACGTCTGGAACAGGCATTTTTCCTTTTGAAGGATTGGTAATATCAATAGGGACATTCACAGTTCCGCTGGAAAAGCCCAAGATCGCGTTTCCTGCGCCTGAAATAGGGCTAAGGACATCTGCTAAATCGGCTGTGGATCCGGCGAATCCGGCCTTGGCGCCCGATTCGTTGAATTTAACTAAACCACCGCTGGCCCCAAAACCATCGTTGATCGCCATTTCCATAATGATCGCTTCAACGAAAACTTGGTCGCGCGCGATATCTAATTTGGATAAAATATTTAAAACTTTTTCGTAATCAGGCTTACTGGCAGAAATAACTAAAGAGTTTGTGTTCTTGTCCGCTTTGATAGAAACATCTCCACCAAATAATCCTTCACGAACAGCGGCTTGCCCTTGCGGCGCAAAACCAAATCCACCAGTTTGTCCAGCCGGAGCTTTCGGCGCCGAATCTTTGGCAACTTCATTTAATGTTGAAGCAATTTTTTCAGCATCCCCATGTTTGACGTAATAAACATAAACGCCGCCCTGACTTTCAGGATTCACTTTGAAATCGAGTTGCACGATTAACTTTTTAACGCGAGCGATACCAGCGCGATTACCAACGATAATCAATGAATTTGTGCGGTCATCTGGAAAAACCATAAAAGAACTGATGCCTGATTTCCCAGTCGCAGCCGTGCCGCCTGAAGAAGAAAAACGAGGAACTCCTGCGTTAAATCCACCTTGCGAAGTATTGCTTTTTTGCCCTTTGTTAACGACTTTATCGATCAAGTCCGCAATGTCTTTGGCTTTGGCATATTTGATTCCAACGACTTCCAGTTGTTCTTCGAATCCTGGAACATCTAATTGGTTAATAATTTTCATAATGCGATCGATGCTGGATCCAAAATCTGAAATAATCAGGGAATTCGTTTGAGGATTGGCTTCCATTTCACCGTAAGAAGAATTTAATAAACGAGATAATTTTTGTTTTAACTCTTCGGCAGAGATGTGTTTCATGTGGACGACTTTGGTAATCATCTGATCGGCGTTCGGATAATAAGATCCCGAATAAATATCAATACCATCACGTTGTGCAGATCGGGCATTTCTGATTTTCAAAAAACCACCGCTTGGAACTACTGTGAAACCATTGATAGCCAAGGCCGACAAGAATGCTTTGTAAGCTTCTGCAACAGTGATTTTTGACGGGGCAATAATTGTAATTTTACCGCGAACAGTTGAATCGATAATAAAGTTTTTTCCAGTCAATTCTGAAATAGCTTTGATGACATCCGTAATTTCAACATTCGGAAAATCAAATGATTCGATGGTTTCTGGGAAATTTTCAGAAGTAATATCTTCGGCAGAGGCCTTAGAAAATTTTTGCTTTTGCTTATCATCTAAAATGCCATTTTTTGAACCTTTTGAGGGCTTGATGACTTGGGATGGGCCAGTTGAATTCATATTGTTTCCGGCCATTCCAGGAGTCGGTGGGATAGACGGTGGCGGTGGCGTAGAAAATTCATCCATCGGCGGCGGAGGTGGAAAGTCTTCGAATTGATCGGGTTTTCTTTGTCCACTATTTTGAGAAAGAGCTGTTGAAGTCACGAGCTGCGAAGCTAAAAAGCTGGCGATGACAGTTGAGTTAATTAAACTTTTCTTAAAGGACATCCTGTACCTCACTCGATGTTGTAATTCATGGTTTGATCTGAACCACTGACTTCGACACCTAATTTAATATTGTTAGCTGTTTTAAAATTATTAAAGAGCTCCATCGCTTTTTGGATGCTATCGACTTTTTCGCCATTGGCTGTTTTGATCAATGTGCCACGTGGTAAACCTAATTGGCCAAAAATGCTGTCTTGGTTGAAATCCACTAAGCGATAGCCATTGATTTCACCCGTATTAGGATCACGATTTGGAACAGCCCGCGCTTGCATGAGCAAAGAACTCATATCGCTCAGATACTTATTTAAATCGCTGCGCTTCACTTTAAATGTATTCGCTCCAACTGATTGAATTTCTTTGCCGGCAGGTTGAGTCAGTCCTGGCGCAGCCGCTTTTGGTGAATCAAAAGAAACTTTCGAATTACCTTTGTTCATTTCTATATATTCAAGTTGTCCGTTGTTATTATTGCGAAAATAAATAATCCCGCGTTCAACTTTTTCCAGTTTTGCCAAACCTTCTAAATCAGCTCCCACAGTATAGGATCCTGTGATGTTTTTGCTTTTGATTTCGATCGCAGCGACAGATTTAGCAGGATTTGAATGGACAAGTGTTCCAACCAGATTCATTGGCAAGCTGGATTGAACAGGAGTGTCGTCTTTTTTCTGTGTCTGAGTGGCTTGGGCGCGTAAAGGATCCGGTATTGTCCCAGAAGACGAAAATAAATTTCTAGAAGTGATCACAGAATATTGGGCGCGATCCGATTGCGATCCCATTTCCATTTTAGGAGTTTTTTTAGGAGGTGCTTGATCCGGCAAGAAGCGATCACGGTAGGCAATAATAATAAGGTCTGCAGCTGTAAAAGCCACAAAACCCAATAGCGCATACATAGCGATACGGTTAATTTTATTTTTTTGATCGGGCGATAATTTTTTTATTTTCATTTTATCCAATTATTACAATAACAATAGCCCTAGGTCGCGGGTAGTCTGCGGCGTTGGTTTTGCCAGAATCTAGAGATTAGTCTAGTTTTATGGACAGAGGGCTAGAGAGTCTGATCAAGGTCTGGTAACCTGATTAGGACTATGACGGTCATATACTTCACGGATGGATCCCTTATTGAAGACGTTTATGTGCGAAGATCACTTCTTCGTATACCCGATGTTATTCGTGCTTTAAAAAAAGCTGAAAAAGAATTTATCAATGTTGATTTGTTTCTAGCGATGAATGAAGTGGAAGTTTATAAACAGCTGAACTTTCATCAAAAAAGTCGTCTGAAAACGGTCGTTCAAAATGCCTTGTTTCAACGTTGGATGAAATTGGATATCGAGCCGGATTTAATTATCAGACGTTCAGACTATCCGGTTTTTTCTGAATTGACTGATTTATTTAAAAAGTTAGCGACAATAGAAAGCCTGCATGTTGTGACTGTGGGGCCGGGTTTTGATGAACTCGAGGTTTTTTTGCGTGTTCAATTAAAGCTGACGTCAAATCCGATTTCAGATGTGATTTACCAGGATCCAAGATTGAATTGGTTCTGGAAAGATGTTCGCAGTCAATTGCAGCTCCATTCCTAATTGTTTGATGTCGATCATTCAGACGAATGATCCTGTAAATATTTCAGTTTTTAATCACTCACCGCATATAAATGTAAAGACTTGGTTAAAATAAGGCTGCCCCGTCGACAAAGACCCCTGCCATCGGTTATAGTCCACCCACAATCAATTTGGGGTGTTTATGAAAGCTTCTTTAGTAAGTTCATTTATAGGTCTTTCCTTTGTTTTAATGGCATGTCAGCCAAAAGACGTCGATTATCGTACGCAAACAGCCCGTGTTAATTCCAATAATTCAGGTGGTCCCGAAAAATCAGTAGATATGACACCCAAAGAAACACAATTAATGATGGTTGTTTCTTTGGAAAGAATGGCCGAAGCGCTTCACTTAGCGAAGGCTTTCCTGAGCCCTGACTATGCAGCTGCCAACGGACTTGTGAAGCTTCAAACAGATCGTTCTTTAAGCTCAGATGAAATTAACGAAACTTATTTAGAAACAATCAAAGTTGATAAAAAAAATAAATCTGGCGAAGCTGGAAACGCTCAAGTGATTGCTAAAAAAACAAATCACATCAACGAGTTAAGCTATAAAGTTGATGAGTTTTCTATGGATCCATCTGGCAAATTACGTAAACTGATTCTGATCAAAAATAACTTTAAATTAGTCAGTCAAATGGGTGTTATGGACTTGGGCGGCAATAAAAAGACTGATTTCAAAGCGGTGAACATTTCTGATCGCATTGTGATTCGTGCAACCAGTGATGAAGGCATTTATTTAGTTAAAATCTCTCGTTCCGATTCGACTGCGTCCAAAGCGGATAAAAACACAACGATGTATTTAGATGTGGCTTTTAAAATTCAATGGTCTGGCGAAATTAATCACTTGGACGGTGATTTACAAATCACGGATTTGCAAATGAAATTTGATCGTATCGGTTCAAAAGCAGGTCGTTTCCAGGTTCGCTCAACTCCGGAAAATTTAACAGTCAAAATAGGAGCGGATTGTTCTTCTATGAATGGTGTGATGGATTTAGGATTGGTTGCAGGTACAGATAACAAAATGACGAATCCAGAGAAAATCACATGGGTTGATTCGACCGCGTCATATGAGCTTTCAAAGTTGTCTTCAAAAGCTTAAACCTGTGCCGTTCGACCTGTTGTCGATTTGACTCGTTTGTTGTAATTACTTAATTTTCAATCTTGAATAGATCGGGAAGTGATCAGAAACTCCCGATTTTTCTTCTTCGTCAAAACGCAGTGGTGTCCCATTGCGCTTCATGTGGTGGGCGACTTTAACCACAGTAATTGATTCTGGTATCAATTCAAGCTGGGAATTTTTTAAGCCATTACCAAATACTTGAATATCTAGGAATGACCAATGACCTTTATAGTTATGCGTTCCTTCGCATGTTTTGCAGCCCACCAGATGAGAAACCTGACCTGCCGTTGAAAAAATCTTTGAAAAATAACCATGTTCCTGTTCTTCTTCGGCGATAATATTCAAGTCGCCACCCATGATAACGGCGCGTCCTTGTTTTTCATATTCTTTCATTTTGGCTGTCGCAAATTCGACGGCTTGTTTACGCCACTCTGTTGGGTTTGACTGAGACGGGAAGTGTCCTACTAAAAACGTTAAATCTTTTTTGTTAGGTAAAGTGACAGTCACTTCCAAGATTCCACGGGATTTTTTTGCATACTTTAATTTTTCAGGATTCGAATCTTGGTAAGGAATCAGGTGCAATTGTGGCTTGCCTTTCAGAGGAAATTTGGAAGCAAAAGCAGGATCAATACCGCGAGTATCTGGCCCTTCGATCAGAACAACTGTTTGATACCCAAGGTCTTTCAGTTCTTCACCAAAAAGCTTGTTCAGGATATTCATGTTTTCCACTTCGGCCATCATCAAATTGTCAGGACCTTTTCCGCCGTCAATATGACGAATGACTTTGGCCACTTGTGAAAGCTTGAACTTGATAATTTCGTTATTCCAGTCTTTTTCGTAACATTCCATTTTGTAAAATTCGCTGGATACTCCCGCGCAGAATTTTTTGACTTCTGGATTTGATTTTTTTTCAGACAGAGATAAGTAAGTATAATCTTCTGTGCCCTCGTCGTGTTTATTATCGAAAAGGTTTTCAACGTTGAAAACCATAACCGAGATTTCATCGGCGTTTTTTGAAACAGCGCTGATCGGTGTTTCGGCTCGAGAACTACCGGCTTGAGGTGTTGAGGTACAGCCGACAAATCCCAAAAGGGCGGCCATAACGATTATAAGCGATCCTAATAATATCTTGATTTTTAACTGTATTTTTTTCATGTTATGACATTAATCGTTCCTTCTAAATCTGGCTAGTTTTCGACAAAACTATTGCGCTGTGATATAAGAAGCACACACAAATTGCTCTAAAAAAAGGATGAAATATGTCTGTTTATAACTTTTTGCTGGTTTTTCTTTTAAGTGGTTTCGCTTTCGCACAGACGGAAGCTGTGAATCAAACTCAGACATCCACAGAATCTATCGAGCAAAAGATCGAAGCAGACAAAAAAGCCGAAGATGAATTAAAAAATTACGTCACAAATACAGATCCAGATTCTCAGAGCAGCGGCAGCGGCCGTTACCGTGTTCATTTATTCAGTTTAGGTGGTATTGATCGAACGCAAATTGAAAACATGAACGATCGTCAGCAATCCATGTACTTTTTCGAAAACTATCTTCAGCTAGCTTATAAATTTCGTAAAGATGCACGTATGGCTTTACGTTATTCATTCAATTATTCAACTGCGGGTTATGATCGTACAGGTAAGGATTTGACGGACAAGGCAGATACTCGTGATATGTCGATCTTGCTTACTTATTACGACGTTTTCGAAGATTATTTGCCAGCTTCTGTGTCCTATTCTTTTCAGCCACGTTTGTATTTACCCACAAGTGAAAAATCAAAAATGCAAGGCATGATTTCAGCTTTACGATTAGAAAACGTCGTTAAATACTATGTAGGTCGTTATGACTATTTCCGTTTTTGGGTGGCTCCGACTTATTATTTTCAGCGTTCAACAGCCTATGTCGACAGCAATAATAAAATCAAAACTACCGACATGGTGGGTGTTAAGCACGGGGCTTCGTACAGTTACAACATCAATAAATTCTTTTCTTTGGCACCAGGCTTTGAATTTGAAGACGAGTGGTCAAATACATCAGAAGTGAATAACCGCGATGAATTTCGCAATACAACTGTCGATTATCGTTTAGGATTAGAAATGCGTCCAATGAAACGTTTGATGTTCACTTTGGGTTATGGTCACCGTAAAGACCTTATTAAAACTGATAACTTTAATGATACTTTCACATTAATGACGAATTTAGCTTTATACTAAAATATCAAAAGTGTCTGGCAGGTCGAATTGAAAAATTTGATCTGCATATTTAAATTCAATAAATTGGGATCTGAGGGCAATGCCCTCATTTTTTTTGCCTTCGGGTGTTAGGACTGCCCAGGGCAGTTGTGCGCCGTACATAGTGTCACCTGCCAAAGGGGCTCCTAGATCCGACAGTTGGGCACGAATTTGGTGGGTTCGTCCTGTTAATAAATTAATTTTAACCCAACTGAGCTGTGGGTGAATATTTTTTTGTTGTTCGATATGTAATTCACAGTAGTCGGATTGTTCGGAAAATTCGGCTGTGACTTTTTTGGGAGCTCGCGGGGATTTGATCATATAGTGCACGACTTTTTGCGGAAGTATTTTCTGAGTTTCGCAAAGGGCGACATATTTTTTACTGATCTGATGGTTTTGCAATTGGATATTGAACTCTTTGACGAATTCACTTTTTTTGCCATAAACAATCAAGCCTTCAGTCAAAGTATCCAAGCGGTGAGAGATGAATAGTTTTTCTGCGATAGCTTTTTCTGTTTGTGTCAGGGAATTTTCAAGCAGATTATCAACGCTGGGATGACTGGGGATTCCTGAAGGTTTGTTTAAAATCAAAAAATCAGAATGGTTAAAGACAATCCGAGAATTCCAATTCCAATCGATGAAATAACGTCGTGGCTTTGTATGAACGCGAATGAGATCGCCCCATTTACAGTTTTGATTTGGATCTGTACAGCGCAGATTGTTGATATAAACAGCACCTAGTTGAAATAAATCCATCACTGAATCAGCATTTAAATTCAGCACACGTTCAATAAGAGGAAGAGCTATGCTCGCGTCAGGGCATAAAAAGTGCTTAACGCCATACTCAAAACCCTGTGAAGAGACAGGAGGAAGTCCAGTTTGTGACATATTTTTATTTAGCACAGTGTCACGAAAACATTCAAGGACTTAACAATTTAATATTTTGGCGCGACAATTAAATTCACATGATTACAGACACACTCAATTGCTTAATTCAAAATTCGGATAAATTGGTCTGCTTGACGCCTTATGCGTATGAACCCACGTGGGTTTATTTTTTCCTAATTGTTATGATGTTGTTATCGGCAGTTGGATTACCGATTCCCGAAGAAGTGACTCTCGTCAGTGTCGGAATTTTGGCTTATATGGGTGCAAACCCGGATAAGTTTCCGCCTCCTTTCGAAGGAGCCCCTTTTGTTCATGCAACGACGGCAGCTGTCGTCGCTTTTTTTGCTGTCTTTTTATCTGATTTTCTTATTTATGGAATTGGTCGGATGTTTGGAAATAGAGTTTTCAATTGGGGGCCAATTAAAAAAGTCATTACGGCCGAGTCACGTGAACGGATCGAACGTTGGACGAATAAATACGGCGCTTTAGCGTGTGGTATTTTTCGTTTTACACCAGGCATTCGATTTCCAGGCCACTTGGCTTGTGGAATGGTCAAGTTTCCAGCTTGGAAGTTTGGTCTGGTAGATGGGATCGCGGCCTTGATTTCCGTGCCGACACAGATTTTATTGCTGGCTCATTATGGCGAACATATTTTAGGTGCGTTTAAGAAATTTAAATTTATTATTTTGATTCTTTTGGCGATTTTGGCGATTGTTTATTTTTATAAAAAATATAAACAATCGGATGCGACT
>DALYIB010000101.1:0-9444 GCA_031970595.1 Pseudobdellovibrio sp. | reverse complement strand
GCTTCGCCAAAGCCCAATCCGTTTTTAGTCCCACCTAATGAAATGATATCTGCGCCTGTTTCAACAAGCATTTTTTGATAAGTTGTTTTTAAAAAATGCAGAGCATTTGTCAGTCGGGCTCCATCAATATGAACGTAAATATTATTTTGGTGAGCCCATTCAGTTATTTTTCGAATTTCTTCGATCGTATAACACGTCCCAAGTTCTGTTGGCTGAGTGAGACTAATCATTTTGATTGGGCTGACGTGCTGATCGCCTTTGCGGATTAAATAACTTTGTAATTGTTCAAGCTGAAATTTTCCATTGATACTAGTGGCCGGTATCAATTTCCCAGCAAAAAATTCAGGTGCTGCGCATTCATCCATATTAAGATGACTTTGGTCAGTGACCAGACAGCTTTCGTGTCGTTTCAGGCCTGCGCGTAAACAGAGGACATTCGCAGCTGTTCCATTATACACAAAGTAGACATCTGCTTTAGGACCAAAAAAATTTCTGAATATTTCAATCGCTGTTTCGCTGAAAGAATCAGTGCCATAGCTAGGTTCGTGTCCATGGTTAGCGGACAGCATTTCAGATAAAATATCTGGATGAATGCCCGAGTGATTGTCGCTCCCAAAACCACGTAAGGCCATTTTTAATCCTGTCCGAAATTGGCAAAAATAAATCGGTGAGCTAACAAGGCCGCTGTTTTCGATGTTTGAAAATCTCGGTCTAATGGAGGAGAAACTTCGTAGATCCCTAATTGTCGAACATTTGTTTTGTTATAAAGTTGATTTAAAAAACGAATACAATCATTTGTTTTAAGTCCAGTCGCCCAGGCTTGGCTGCAACCGCCGGCTTCAGCCGCCGAAAGCGCGTCGATATCAAAACTGACAAAGACGGGTGTTGTCTTTTTGGCTGTGGCTAATTGTGATTTTTTAAATAAAACATCTAAGCCTAATCGATCGATTTCTTCGATAAAAAATGTTTCAACGCCTTGATCTTGGGCCCAGCGCAAGTGATGAACAGAATTGCACTGTGATTGTAGTCCGACTTCGATCAGGTGAAATTGATTTTTGAACTCCTGTAAAAGTCGAAAAAAAGGCGTTCCACTGTTCAGACCGTTTGTGGTTTTTCGAACATCCAGATGGGCATCGAAATTAATGATGATCGGTTTGTCAGAAAAAGTTTTAAAATATTTTTTTATAAAACTGGCGCCATCCGAATAGCCATAATCATGGCCGCCGCCAAATGAAATAATGCGGGTGTGATTTTGATGAAGAAGATCCAAGGCCTTTTTCGCATTTTCGTGACGGAGTCCTAAATCACCTTTGATTTCAAGATTGCCAAAATCGACAAACTGCGTTCGCTGTGCGCTGAGGTAGTAATTTTCTGGAGGCGTCATTTTATATAAAAACTGACGGATTTTGTCGGGGGCTAGAGCGGCTCCAACTCGGCCACCGTTCAAGCGAATCCCTTCATCGTCAGGGTATCCGATGACGACAAAATCATCGGCAGTGAGTTCATTTTGATAGTTTTTAAAAAGTTCGCCTAATCGAATATCTTCGGGATCACCTTTGGTGAAAAACAAATCGGATGGAATTGGAAAAAACAAAATTATCTCCTTAGAGTTATTTTGCTTAGAATATCTCCTGTGACCTCATCAAACAAATTAATTTGTATGGTTCGATCGTTTTTGATTAAAAGTTCGCCGGCATAGTTAGTTTGATTATCGGATATGACCATGTACCAAACGGCTACATCGGGATTAATAAAGTAGTTCAATTTTCGAATTTTCGTTTTGGCGACAATCATTGGCATATCGCACAGTCCATTATTGTTGGCGCTATAAACGGAGAGTTTTGTGAAAGATTCGAAATAGTAACAAGAGTTATCGTCCCCCAGCCATATCCCTAAAAGAGTACTTAGGCTGACGTAATTGACAGTTTCGACGATTAATTTGGAACGTGTGCTGTCGTAAGTTCCATGAAAAGAGATAAAATCACCTTTGGAGAGTCGATTCACTTGTTTGGCGATGACATTCGTTAAGTAGCCCAGCTCGAACTCGGTCCCTGTTTTGCGATCTTTAAAAAAATAGGTGTTTTCGTTAGGATCGACATAAGTGACAGTGCCGGAATACAGCATCGCCGAACCGATCGTCGAAAAAAATACGATGCATAAACTGACCATGAACGAGCGAATAAGAGCTGGTATTAGGTGAGATCTGTTTAAGAACGGTAAACTCATGGCAACAAGAAACACAACAATTCAGATGTTGTCATTACCAGACATAATATGCGCCGCGTAATAATCGAATTTTTTGGTCATAAAATGAATTTTTTTCAAACTATAATCAAGATATCTAAGGATGGTTAACTTCATGAAAAATATGTTTAAATACCTTTTTGTTTTTTTGGTTTTCTCATCACTGTTTTCAAATTTTGCGCAAGCCCAAGCAGTAGGACGATCTCGAGGGACGGCGCCATCACCAAAATTTAGTTCTGGAAGATCGGGTGTGTTATTGGATTTTGCAGTTTTCTATGGTCAAGACGAAGCCACAGCTAATCCTAATGTGGGTAATGAATACAAAGACAATGATTCCGTCTATGATATCAAATTAGGCTATGTTTTTAACAATGATTTTTATTTTGGTGGTGATCTATCTGTTCGTAACTATTCCTATCTGGGAGGAACTTCGACAGGGCAATCGACGGGTGCTGGATTTGGGTATTTTTTTTCGAATAACTTTAATGTTCGTGCTTTTTATCGTTTTAATGAAAGCTATGACAATTACCGAGATGGTTCAGGTTTTCAGGCGGATCTGAATTATTTATTGAATTTGTCTTCTAATTTTTATTTAGGTTTTTTAATTTCACATCGTCAGACAACGTTTACGACCAATTCGCAAATTGCGAGTTTTGAAAAGTGGACTTATAAAACAACTTTTCCAGCCATCAGTTTTGGTTTTTTAATTAATTAATCTTCGAAAGAACAAACTTATGCAAAATTATTCGATTCAAATCAAAGAACATCATCTGGATACTTTCGGGCATGTCAACAATGCGACTTATTTGCAGATATTTGAAGAAGCTCGTTGGGAGATTATTACTGCCAGAGGCTATGGCTTGCCAGAAATAATGGCTGCTAAAAAAGGGCCTGTTGTTTTGGAAGCAAACATCAAATTTTTAAAAGAACTGAAGCTTCGCGATACTATTCAAGTGACATTTGAGCCGATCGAGATGAATGGGAAAATTGGTAAATGCCTCCAAAGAATGATCAATTCGGCTGGGGAAGTTTCCTGCGAAGCTCTGTTTACAGTCGGTTTTTTTGATTTAGAAACGCGACGATTGATTTTGCCGACGGAACAGTGGCTTCAAGCTGTAAAAAGTTAAGATTTTTTGAATTGATCCAAACACCATTGCGCAAGTTCACCGAGTTTTTCGTCTGAAAGCAAGGATTCAACTTCTTTTTGAAGGTTTTTTAATTTTTTGTTTCCAATCACAACTAAGGCATTTCGTTTAAGACCATAAGCACCGGATCTGTAAAGAGGAGTTCCCAAAGTCATTTTTTGAATTTTTTTAGCGGATGATGTGAGAAGATCTTTGAAATAAATTTCTAATTCTTGGTCTTGATTGTGAAGCATTTTTTCCGTGGATGTTAAATCAGCGGATTGATTTTGAATTTGGATAGGTTTTTGGTTCCAGGGACAAACTGTTTGGCACAGATCGCAACCGAAAAACCAATCGGATATTTTTTCGCGCAAATCAACAGGTGGGTTTGTTTTGCTTTCGATCGTTAAATAAGAAATGCATCGATTGGCGATCATGGTTTTGTTGGGTTGTAAGGCCTGTGTTGGGCAGATATCCATACAGCGTGTGCACTTGCCGCAAAAGTCTGGAATGAATTGGGGTGTTTGTAGATTGAATTTGTTTTGTAATTCGTTTGCCTCAACAGAACATAATATTTCCGATATGAAAAATAAACTGCCTTTTTTGGGATGAATTAAACATGTGTTTTTGCCAAACCAACCGAGGCCTGCACGGTAAGCTAAATCTCTTTCAAGGACGGGGCCCGAATCGACGAATGGTCTGAATTGGTGATCTGGATATTCACCCAATAAAACTTGAATGACTTGATTGAGTTTTTCTTTGATCCAAAAATGATAGTCTTTATTACGAGAATAAAGGGCGGTGCGCGCAGGTAGAGTCGTATCCGTTGGAAACGGTGCTGGAAAATAGCTGAAGGTAAAAATCAACGACGATTTTAATTCGGTTTGAATCAGTTGAGGATTTTTTTTCATGGGTAAATGTTCTTTTAAATAGCTCATAGCTCCATGATGATTTTGAGCAATCCAATTTTCATAAAAATCGATTGTGAGCGGAGTCGTCAGTGCCGTCACAGAGACTTGTTCGGCTTGAATCAGGTTGAGGAGTGAAGTTGAATTGATCGGAATCATAAAACCTGATTGATTCGAGACTGAATCTGTAGGATCAGTTCTTCGAGTTTGATGTCGACTTGATGTTTCAGATAATAGTCATCTCTGAGTTCTTGCGAAAGATCTGAAATTTTTTTAATTGCAGGACCTTGAACAGAAAACAGTTTTTGAATCTGATGTCCATCAATGAGTGGTTGATTCCAAAGGGGAGCTTGATCAATCCAATTGAAAGCGGGGTGTGTTTGATCAAAAAGGCGCAATTCGTTCAGGATGTCTTTATTTTGACGTGCCCACGCACGAGATGATTTGAAATCGTGTGGCAAATCTAAAAGGGCCGTTTGTGCTTTGAGTATTTTTTTAACGAGACTGTGTTCCATTTTTAGTTGGCTTAGAAAATGGGTTACTGCAGAGGAGGTTTGTTCAGATAAAAAACAAAGCAGTTGTTCGTAAAGATTATTTTGAAATAAAGACATTTTCTGCCAAGGAATTTTTTGTTCATCGATTCCAGGAAAAAACACATGAAATAGATTCAGTTGTATAGCTAAGCGTAAAAGTTCTGGCCAGGCGTTGCGACGGATTGTTTTTTCCCATTCGGATGTGATTCGTTCTGGCGAAATTATTTCAAGCCGGTGGGCACACTGAACGAGGTCTTTTTGGGTTTGTTCTGCAATCTGAAATTTAAAAACGGAAGCAAAGCGTAAAGCTCGGATGATTCGAAGCGGATCTTCGGTCAGAATTTGTTGTCCGTTCAGATCGGGATTGGTTCGAATCATTTTATTTTGCAGGTCTTGGATAGCATATCCCGTTGCATCGACCCAATTTTTATCAGTCAGGTCATAAGCCAACATATTAATAGTAAAATCTCGGCGCAGCATGTCCTGCGCAAAGGTACCGTAGGAAGTGATGCGCTGACGGGTTTGGGGATCGGGGAAAGCTTCTTTTTGTGTATCAGCAAGATCGACTTCAACGTTGATCCAATCGAATTCTGTCTTGTTGATACGAAACGGACCTTTAAATTTGATTTTCCAAATGGGATAACCTTTGCCGACATGAAAAGGCGCTGTCGTAAATTGGGGTAAAAAATCATGAAGGGATTGGGCTAATGATTGGGCTCCGCCGTTGATTTCAACTGCGATGTCGATATCTAAATCGTTTTGATGTTGATTCAAAAACTCGTCACGAACAAGTCCGCCGACCAAAAATATTTTATTTTTAAACTGTGGATTTTGTTCCAAAAATAACGAGAAAAATTCGCAAATCGAGTTAAAATTTTGAGTCACATATAGAAGTTAGTCTGTAAAACTGAGGTCGTAAAGACAAAAGTCCAAACGCATTCGGTTAATGAAACATAAAATTCATTCAAATCGAATATATAAATTATAAAGTGAAAAACAAAATCAAAGTCAGGGTCTAGTTTTTGGTTTTTTTTTAGATAAAGGTATTGTGTTTTTGGAAAAGTCTGTCAGACTTAAAGTCAGGTTGTTGTTGTTTGCGGAAAGTAAATTCTTAATACGGACATTAAGAGGAGCTTAAAAGTAAACACAAAGTTTTGATGAAAAAACAAAAACAATTAAGCAGGAGGAGCAAGGATGCTCAGAGATATCTTAATACAAAAGGGTTTATCGAATCGTGAAGCGGAAGTTGCAGAACTAGTTTCTAAAGGACTTTCGAACAAAGAAGTAGCAAATCAATTATTTGTTACTGAAAAAACAGTTAAGTTTCACTTAACTAACATCTACAAAAAAATGAATGTTAAGTCTCGTGCGCAGCTAATTGTATGGTGTCTTCCTCATCTTGGTTTTGTTGAGAGCGAAGCTCGCGTTGAAGCGGCTCAGCCTGCTGGAGCAACTGCATTCAACACGCAAGCTCAAACAACAATTCCTGCTGGTAACACGACAATCACATTGCCTGGTGGCGGTATGAATCGTGGTAACGGCACTGATATCGGTGTTTAATTATAAACTAATTTAGTTTTGTTGGGTCATGCTATGAATGAGAAAAAAGCCGTTAGCTCCTCTCAAGTAGTTATGACCCAACTTGTTTTGCCGTCTCATACGAATTCATTGGATACCGTCTTTGGCGGAACCGTTATGTCCTGGATTGACATCGCAGCTGCAGTCGCAGCACAAAGACATTCTGGTCACGATGTTGTTACAGCAAGTATTGATCGACTTGATTTTATTGCTCCCATTAAAAAAGGCTGGGTTGTTAATTTACGAGCTTCTGTTAATTTCACTTCGCGAACTTCTATGGAAGTCGGTGTGCGAGTGGATGCGGAAAATCCTCGAACCGGAGAGCATTTTCACACAGCTTCTGCTTATTTAACATTCGTAGCTATTGGATCTGATGGTCGTCCTGTGACGATTCCTCAAGTGCATCCAGTAACAGAATCTGAAAAACGTCGTTTTATTGCTGCTGAAGTCAGACGCGAACAGCGTTTAGCGAATCGCGCAAATAATATTTAAATTTTACTTCAATTTTTAGCTTACTATGACTGTTTATAAAAAGCAGCCATGGCTCCAAAGCATTTCATGAATCAATGGCTGTGTTGGTTGTCCTGGTGGTTGGCTTTTTTCTTGGATATAGTAAATTTTGAAATTATCTACGACTTCATCGCCTTCGTGATTATCATTCCAATAGCGACATAGATAGCGTCCAAAATACAGCCGGTATTTTTCATATTCATTCATTCTAAGGTTGATGAGGTATTTTCTCCACAGACTATTTTTGAAATAAATTGAAAAGTCCTTTGGTTTTTCAAAGCTGACCGGAATATTATTCCAAGTATCCCAGGTCTTTCCATTCTTTAGTTGTCCTTCGACGATGACCCAGCCATCTTCCATCGCAGGGAATGGTGCAAACATCACCCAGTTTTGGTGCAATCGAAGGATTGATCCCGCAGTGTACATCCAATTCGGAATTTTGTATGAATCATCGGTTTTAAGCAGGGCCATATTCCAGTAAAAACCAATTAAAAAAGCGAACAGAACGGGGATTTGTATCCAGAATTTAAAGTCCCAGTTCCACGCAGGACGATAAGATAAACCATTGAGCCATTTTAAATAGCGAATTCGTTGATTAGACACAGTTAAATAGATCTTGTGGCCAATTAATTTGGAAATTTTGTTAGAAAAAATGATGCTGAGGGGTTTGAAAATTGAATTATCTAAGATTTGAATAAAAGCTTCGTATTGAACAGAGGTTTTATTTTCTGAAGTGATAACCCAAGAGTTGTATTTTTTAACTGATTCTAATTCATTGTTCTGGGCGGGTTGTATTTTGATATTTTGAATGAATAAAACTTCTTGTAAAATAAAACACATTTTACGACACAGACTGCATTCGGGATCATAGTTGATTTGAATAGGTTTAAGATTGAGTTCTCTTTTTTCCCAAAAATGTGTTGGAATAAAGACCATCCAATACGCTATGCAAATCCATGGGAAATTTCCTAAGTTAAAGACACTGTAAAGCCCTAAATGAAAGGCTGTAAAGCTCATGATGGCCATCCATCGCAGTTGGCTATTTTTAAAGGGGATTAAAATGAGCAGCGGCAGAATAAATTCCAGTGCGAGAGTAGCGAATGTGAGCGCCTTCAAGACGGATAATGGCAATTGACGAAATAAAAAACCAAAGCTTGTCAGAAATTGATCTAATTCAAGGGCGTAATAGATAGCTGTTCCTTCGGTGTGCCAGATCGGGTGCCATTTTAAATAAGCCGTAAAAAAATACATTGTGATCAATTGTCCTATGAGGGCCAGGCTTGCGAAATTCAGAAGGGTTGTCGGTGTGTCGATCGAGCTGGAGGGGGATTCGATTTTTTGAAGAGCTGAATCGATTGAAAAGAATCGGCCTGTCGGCAGAAAAATCATCCAAAACAATGCTAACCGCGCAAGGTCGTCGCCGCCATGGGACACAACCGGCGTTCGTGCAGAAAGGGATACGAAAAAAATCCAGACAATTATATTAGAAAACCTTGTTTTGTAGCCAAACGTAAAACACAGGTAAAAGAAAAGCCCTATTAAAAACAACAAGTAGACATAATAAGGTTTACCGACAGCAAAGAATATTGAAAAAAATTGGGGGTTGGCGATATCCAATAACATGGGTGCGCGTGGAATAATTCCGACATCAGTATAAAAATCAAAGCTATTCAGGCCACGAAAGATTAAGTCAGCCGTTAAAATAAGCCCTAAAACAAAGCGACCGAAGGCAAGAGATCGGAGGTCGATTGCTAACCAGCTAAAATAACTTGATTTATTCAAAATATAGCCCCTTTAGATGTAGTTTTTACAAATATACAAAAGTTAATGGAACGAATGTTGTATCTCATTTATACATTATTTTGAAAAACAATATAAGGGAGAATTATGAATAATTTAACGAAAAATATCGTTAGAATGTTAGCAATTTGCGTTCTAGTGTCTAATTCGTTTTCATACGCTGCAGGCAAGGCAAACGGAAACGCAAACGGCAATTCTAATGGTGGATCTGTAACTGGCGGGTCTACAACAGGTAATTCGAATGGAAATTCGAACGGTAACTCAACAGGCGGATCTGTAACTGGTGGTTCAACTTTAGCGGGCTCTACAACGGGTGGTTCTACAGGGAACGGAAATTCAGGTAACACTTTTGATTGTTCAAATAATCCTAATTTATGTACTGGAAATAGCGGTGGTGGCGTAGGAAACACGGGACCTGGTAACCAAGGTAATGATGGATCTAATGGTAATGCCGGCGGTGGTAAAAACGGTGGATCAACTACAGGTGGATCAACAACTGGAAGTTCGAACGGTAATTCGAACGGGAATTCAAACGGTAATTCGAATGGAAATTCGAACGGTAACTCGAATGGTAATTCGAACGGCCACTCAAATGGTAATTCAAACGGGAATTCGAATGGCCACTCGAATGGTAATTCGAACGGCCACTCAAATGGTAATTCAAACGGGAATTCAAACGGTAACTCGAATGGCAATTCAAACGGCCACTCAAATGGTAACTCGAATGGAAATTCAAACGGTAACTCG
>DALYIB010000100.1:0-9465 GCA_031970595.1 Pseudobdellovibrio sp. | reverse complement strand
AAAAAATGGGAAGACATTTGTTGGTGATTTCATCGCAAGCCTTTGCTCAAAATTCGTCTCTGGCGCAGCAGATACTAAGTCTGCAAAAATCAATTTCCGACGCTAGCAAATTTGATATTTAAAATGTCCGAATCCAAAGAAAAATTTATTATTCTTAAAAAAACAAAATATTCTGAATCCGATTTGATTATTCATGCTTTATCTCCGACTGGAGCCAAACTTTCGTTCATGGCACGATCCGCTTTAAAAAGTAAAAAACGTTTTGGCGGTGGAGTCTTAGAGCCGACTCATTTTGTCAGTTTAACATACAAAAAAGGTCGATCGGATGGAGCTATGGCCAGCCTGACTGAAGCGACTTTGTTGGATGGCTTTGATGAAATCCGGCTAGATTATGACAAACTGGAATTAGCGTTATTTATTTTAAATTGCGCCTATCATGTGGCTCAAGAAGGGGATTCAGGATCGCAATTTTTGTTTAACTTAGTTGGCCATTCATTAAGGGCCTTGCAGAAATCCAACAAAGTCAATTTATTGAAATTGCATTTTTGTTTGAAATTTTTGTATCAACAAGGCGTTATGTCCGTAGATCAGTGGATGACGCCTTTTTTGAAAGCAAATATTTCAGATCATCAGGCTTTATCAGAAATTCCGGAAGCCGATGATTTTGTTTCTGAATACTTAGATTCGATTGAGTCTCAGGTATTCCAATATATCAAAACAGCCGACAATTCGAGTTCTAATTTTTAGTCTAGGCGGCCCCTTTAATTTTTGCTTGCTCTTTTTTTATTCGTATTTCAAAGCAAGTATTCTTATTTTTTCTATTAATTTTCAAAGTTCCACCGTGAGATTCGATAATGTTCTTTGATAAAGATAGCCCTAATCCATGCCCCGTTGTTGTTTTTTTTGTTGTATAAAATGGATCAAATACCTTGTGTTCAAGTTCGTAAGGAATGCCGGTGCCAGAGTCCGTAATGTGGATGATGACTTCATTGTTTTGAGTAAAGTACTTTAACTCAATCCAAGGATAGTTGTCATCTTTGACTGCATCGATCGAGTTGTTGATCAAATGGAGGACGGCTTGTTGTATTTCGTTGGGGTTACAATAAATTAAATCCTCTGACTGCGCTACAGTAATAAGATTGATGTTGTGGAGTTTAATCTTATGTTCTGTGAAATGGATTACGTCAGGTATTAAGTCGCTCACGGCACAAATCTTGTAAAGATTGTCTTTTTTGTTCGGAGTGAATCGATTTAAACGTGAGGCTATTTTTCCTAAGCGCGCACTTGCTTTTAGAATTGTATTTATTTTTGATTCAACTTTTTTATCTGAGTGCTTAATATTTTTTAAAAATTGAACGTTGCTATCAATAACAGTCAGTGGATCCATCAGCTCATTGGCCATCAAAGATGACAATTCATTCAGACCGACTGCTTGTTTTTTTTCTAAAGATAATTTATTTTTTTCAAGTATTTGTTTTTCAAATAAAATTTTTGTTGTGATGTCTTGGCATGTTCCGACAATTTTTGTTATTTTTCCGTTTTTATCAATTATCTGCTGTCCAACAGCTTCCACCCAAATTGTTCTATCGGGCAAGATGCTTCTGAATCTAACAACTTGTGGTTTGTCGCTTTCTTTACATTTTTTAAATGCCATTTTCCATTTTTCTACATCATCCGGATGAATTTTTTCTATAAACAGATTCCAATCTGGAGTACCCTGAGAAGTATTTTGGTCAAAAAGATTAAACATCTCGGAAGACCATTTGTGATTATAGTCGATCAGATCAATTTCCCAAGCACCAATTTTTGCAATTTTTTGAACATCTTCGAAGTGTTGATTGACTTGTGTCAATTCGTTAAATAGCAGACGATTTTGAATAATAATTTGAAGCTGATTAGCCAGTGTCTGCAGTGTATAAATTTGTTCTGGTGTGACTTTTTTCTCTGTTTTATCGGCGATACATAATGATCCAATAGGAGATTTGCTGAGTGGAATTAAAATCGGAACTGCCATAAAAAATTCCAAGCCATTGATTTGACCTAGATCATTGCGGTTCTTGTCGTAGATAACTATTTCATTTTTTTGAATAGCCGAGCTAGAAAGTGAATTTGCTTCTATAATCACTTTAGGATCTGTCACATACTGTGATTTGATCCATTCATCACCATTCTCATTCACTGTAAAATAGGCGATAGGCACATCACATATTTTTGTTACAAATTTCATAATTTCATCGAATTCAGAGTCGGGTTCTTTTGAAATAATTGAATTTTTTTTGACAGATACTTCTTGAATTAAATTTACTTTTTTTGCGATTTTTTTCATAATTTAATTATCGTCAATTCAAATATCTAACTAAAATCAATTTAAAATTAATCTCAAAAGCGAACGAACTTAACAAAATTTTTACATTTTTTATAGACACGCATGACGTCATCATGCGCAATCTGAGTTAAATGGGTAATCCACCTATTAATTTAATTATCTTCGTCGCCTAAAACATTCACTAAAACATCAATTCCCATCATTTTTGATTGGGCTTCAATTTGGTTAACAATTTCTTGGTAACTTGTTTTGTTTGGATATTTTAAAAAGGCTTGCAGCAACACGACAGCATTTTTCGCGTTTAAAGAAAAATAGGAAGGTAAACCGTTTGAAATAATATCCAAGCCCTTTGTTCCTTTAAAGTCATTATTGAAAATATTGATCTTGAAATCAAAGAAGGGCTTTGTGTAATAAGAATAGCTGTTGCAACCAGCCCAATAAATCAATTGATGATTCTGACTGATACTGAATTGATCTGGATTTCTTTTCATGATCATTGAAAACTGTCCCGCATCAAAACCATTCCCAACGCGAGAGTGTCCAAACCAACCAAAAAAATCATCGTGATCTTGTGCAAAGCTCTTGGCAAAAATTTCCATTTGGTCAACACGACCCGAAGAAATAATTTTGATTTCATATTGAATTCCATCTTTGGAAAAACTGAATTTTTTCCCAATCACGTTATTTGACTGAGTATGTCTGACATATTCATTTTGACGAATATCAGTTTCAACGGCATTCAAATTTAAAACCAATTTACGTGTTGAATCTAACATACGTCTAAATTCTGTCATTCCGTAATCGCTATCGCTAAAAGGTTGTGGATCAGCAGGGTCTTCGACATAGCCAAAACCAAAAGTCATTGAAAGGACGCCGTCAGCGCTCATTTTTTCATATTCAGGATATGTTTTTTCGGTTTGCACAGTTTTGTCTAAAATGACGGGGCGGATGATTTGATATTCTTTACCTTCTTTGTGATCGCAGTTGTAACGAGTCGGATCCCAGTAGTACCAAAAAAAGCTCCAATCGCTGTGATCTGAACCAGAATCTGTACACGATGTCCATTTAGGTGTTCTGAGAGATTCAATATTATAAGGTAAAGGCAATTCAAATATTTTTTTCTGAGATATTTTTTTGCTGAGTAACCACTGACCTTGATAATCGTAAGGAATAAAGACATTCGTTCCTCGAAGTTCAGCTTGTTTCCAGCGAACTGTAATTTGAGCCCCTTTTTGTTCGCCACCCCATTGACGATAAGTCAGTGGTCCGAACAAAAACTGAACTGTGGGTTTAATGCCGGATTCAATGAATTCGTTCTTTTTGCTCTGAGATAAATTCTGAACCTGATCAATCGATTTCAGACTGGTTTTTATATAGGCTTGAAATTGGACGATATGTTCGTCGGCTGCCCCCGAATAAAATTCAGTATTATTCTGAGCGAACAACAAATTGGTAACGACACTGATCATAAGAAATAAAACTTTTTTCATAAACACCTTCTTGAGGGCTTTAGGGATACGCCGGTCGGACATTGCAGAAAATGACATAGATCATATTTGGCGCTTGAAGGGTACATTTTTTGTTAGCCTGTCTACAATTCAATCGCTTTCCCGGTAAAGCTTCGACCTGAGCAGCGCCACAATGGAACCAAAACAAGTTCTGGCGGTTTTAAAATTGCATATATTGCTTTATATTTTTGATGAAAGGGCAAGAGCAGCTATGGGAATGGTTTACAAGATAACCTGCATTCTATCTTTGGCCTTAGGCATCAGCAGTGGGGTCACAGCGAAAACCCTGACTAGCCCCAACGGAATCATAGAACAGTGCTGGTCGGTGCCCCCAAGTCCTCTGGGCGTTTATTCGGCCAAGGACACTGAAAAAGAACAAGAGCTTTGTTCATTCGATTTTTATTCAAAAGAAATTTTATTATGTGGAAAAAATTGGAGCACCAGTCCGTCGACGTTATTACTGAAAAGCAAATCAGGAATTCCACTGATTCAAGCGCTATGTGTGAATAAAAAAAGTATGGAGCCAGCTTCCAAATTGGCAAAATTCAAAGTTTCCATGAACGAAAAAGGGACCAGCGGTACTTTTTCGATTTCCTCTTTGCTGTATTATCATTTATCGCGAGATTTAAATGTAAATATAATTGTACCTGTTTCCGTTTTAAGAACCATGGACAAACAAGCGCATTATCAGATGGTGACTTCAAAGGTTCAGTTTTTTGAAAATGATATGATTCAAAAAGCCTGGGCTTATCTGGCTGATGCAGAAAACGTCAGTCCACAATCTATTCGACCTGTCCGTGAGTTATTTACCGAAGATCAAAATGCAATCTATGGAGCTTTGATTGATAGTTTAGGAAATGAAAAATACACAGAATTTTTCAGAGGTCGCAAACAGCCCCTGTGGGGATTAGCCCAGCATCAAGAAATGCTGAAGACCCCTGTTTTCAAAGCTTTGGCCAGCACCCAAGACGTTGCCGTAGCGGCTGCGGAATCGATCAAGTACGGATTAGAAAATTTTAAACCCGATTTTAATGGTGTTAAACCCAGCTTGTTGCAAATGATTTCGTGGATGCAAGACGCTTCTGAAATGAGTCTGTTGGATTTTATCATGCAGCAACAAGATCGTCCTGGAAATATTCACTTCCAATGGCGAATAGAATATTTTAAAAAAGGTCAGTTTAAATCAGATCGAATTAAAACGATGATTAATAATAAATTATCAGGTCTTGAGAAAAAATATCCTCGTCCTGAATTTATCAAAAAAGTTGAATCGATTGCCTTTTCACAGACAGAATATTCAGGTTGTAACAAAGAATTTCTATGTGCAGTGATTCAAAAAACAACTCTCGAGGACAACGATGCCGGAGGCAGAATTTATTATTTACCTTTTTATCGACAAGCTCAGGTTTTAGAAAAAATAAATCATATTTCAGCTCGAACTTATCAAAATCTAATCCGTTTAGCTAGATCTATGAAAAATCAGGATGCTACTTTTGATTATTATCAGTCTCGTTTTTTATTAGATAAAGATCAAATGAATCAGTTTCGAAAAAATATTTTGGATGCAGCTGGAATTATGCAAAGTAAATGTGAAAAAGGGGAAATTAAGTTCGATTTGAATTATCAAATTTATTTAGAAAAGGGACAGATGGTTAATCAATCTGTCCCTTGTAACTAATGTTTATGAGTCGATTCAAAAATCTTATCGGCTGATTTTCCGATAAATCCTTGAAATAATTTTCCATCAGCTAAAGAATACCTTTTAGCGAACTCATAATAGCAAGCAGGAATTCGTTGTGCTCCATCTGTAAAATGGACGAGTATTTCATTGGCCATAGTTGAGCTTTGCTCCAAATACTCTTCGGGACTTCCTTTAATTTCCCCACCCGCCGAATTCAGCTTAAATCCATTTTCTTTTAAAAAATGATTTAATGCTTGTATTGAATTCAGTTGTTTAAGAAAGTTAATATAAACAGTAAAGTGATTCGGTCTAAAGCCGTGGGCGTATACCCAAGCAGCATATTCGCTTTCCTCAGCCAGCTTTAAATAGGTTTTATAATCGGCTTCCCAGGGGCGCCCTGCAAATAAAAAGTCCTCTTTCTCCGTTGCGTGAGGCTTTACACAAGAGGCCGCAGTTTCAAGTATTTGTTTGGCCCACGGACTGATTTGATTCAAATCTAAGGCTGAAATAAAAACTTTAGGATAGTTTGGATCCATATGTTCAAAATGCTGGGCGTTTAACTTTTTTTCTTTGAATTGGTATTCACCCGCTAAGTGATAACCTCTTTGTAAAAAATGTTGAGCCAGCTTTGCGATATCGATGTTAGGATGATTAAATGTTCTGAAGGCAATGTGATCGTTGACAACATCTTCGCCAATTCCGGTCAGGCATTTGTAAACAGCGTCCGCCTGGGGATTCAGCAGACAATAATCTGTCCACATCTGTTGAAATAGTTCATTGAGACTGATTGGTTTTTTCATAATCCCTCCTGGGAAATTAAAATTGAATTTTCAGTGATATTCAGATGAGTTATATTTTGGGGTATAATTCGAAAAACACCGCTACCGGAATGAGCTTCGTTTTGACTAAGTCCTTTTGCTGAAATCAAATCGGCTATTTCCAAGATTTGTTGTGTGTGTTTGGGTGTAACTAGTTCTATTTTTTGTTTTTTGAAAACCTTATTTTTAATTTCAGCATCAAAACTTCCATCAGCATAAACTTTTTTGACTAACCCAGCAAATTTATATTTATCGTTGTAATTTTGACTGATTTGATAGTTTTGGCCCGTCTCGCGAGGATCTCCTAACATAAATCCTGTATGGTATCCACGATGTGAAAGCTTGTTCAGTTCTTCTTTCCATTGAGGATTCACAGTCCGTCCAGAAACTAAGTCGTCCAAAGCACCACGATAAGTTCGAGCAATCATCGCTGCATAAAATTCTGATTTTGTTCGCCCCTCGACTTTAAATGAAATTACACCCGCATCAATTAAAGGTTTTAAGTGGTCAATCATACAAAGATCTTTGGCATTTAAAATATAAGTGCCATGCATGTCTTCATCAATTTGATACATTCGTTGTTGTTCGTCTTGAGTCTCTGAAATATAGAATTCGTTTTCAAAAATTTTGTATTTCTCGCGACAGGAGTTATCACAGACACCTTGGTTGGCGTCACGCTTATCCATATATGATGATAATAAACAACGACCTGAATAGGCGATACAAATGGATCCATGGACAAATGCTTCAAGTTCCATTTCAGGGACCCGTTGCTTGATTTCGCGGATTTCATCGACAGAAAGTTCGCGACTTAAAATGACTCTTTCGACACCCAAAGATTTTTGCCAAAATTGAACAGATTTCCAGTTCATACAGTTAGCTTGAACAGATAAGTGAATAGGAATTTCGGGTGCTAATTCCTTTGCAATCAGGGCTAAACCTGGATCACTGATAATAAAAGCATCCGGTTTCATCTTTGCAAAATTTGAAATATCTTCGCTCAAAGGCTTTAACTTTCTATTTCTAGAAAAAATATTCAACGTCATGTAGGCTTTTTTCCCTCGGCGATGTACTTCTTGGATGGATTGATCCAGCTCGTTATCCGCAAAATGATTTTCACGTGCCCGCAAGCTGTATAAAGGGGGCCCCAGATAAACAGCGTCAGCACCGTAATCTAAAGCGAGGTTCATTTTTGAAACTGATCCGGCCGGCATTAACAATTCTAAATTATGGTTCATTTTTATAGATCCTTTCAAAATCATCGAGGCATTGATATAGTTGGTTCATATTTTCAATGACAAAAAGTTCTTTCTGCATTAAATCGATGCGAAAACTTTTATTTCGAATTTCTTCGATATCAAATTTCTTTTTAACGGGCTGATCAGAGAGTGCGTAGGCACATTCACCAAATGACGAGGCAATACCAGCACCAAAAATTTTCAATCCGGCTGATGTTTTTAAAAGTCCGAATTCAATTGTAAACCAAAATAATCTTTGAAATTCTTCAGTTATTTTTTCAGATTTTAAATAGTGCAATCCGCGCTGACCGAAATCCTGACAAAAATCGCCATATTCTGGAATCGTATAAAAGGGAATATGTCCATACAAGTCATGAAAAATGTCAGGTTCAGGAGTGTAGGATAAATCCTTGGAGTCCCGGATAAAGCTGCCAATTGGAAATTTTTTTTCAGAAAGCATTTCATAAAATGTGGAAGGGCTTTCAAAGCCCTTCACAAAAATGCCTTGCCAGCCAGTCATCCGTTTTAAGCGTTCATTCACAGAATCTAAATCGGGAATCTGATTTGAGGTGATGCCGAGGCTTTCAAGACCGTCGCTGAACTCTGGAATAATTTGAGTTTTCCTGAGCGGAGTTTGATTTTCAAATAACTGTTTCCAAGTTAATTGTTCATTTTCAGTAAAAACAGGTCGACAGATCATGTAGTTAAGTAACCTCTCTTCATTTGGTCACGTTCAATGGATCTAAACAAAGCGCCGAAATTCCCTTCTCCGAAAGAGTGATGGTTTCTTCTTTGAATAATTTCAATGAAAATAGGACCAATGATATTTTTAGTAAAAATTTGCAATAGATATCCATCCTCATCACCATCGACAAGTATTTGATGATCTTTAATTTTTTGCGGATCTTCTGTGACATGAGGAAATTTATTAAAAATATCCTGATAGTATTCGGATTCGATATCTAAGGTCTGAATGGGTGACCCTTGAAGTGCGTCCAGCGAATCAATAATATTATTGGTTAAAAATGCCAAATGTTGGACTCCAGGGCCTTTGTACTCTTGGAGGTATTCATTAATTTGTGACTTATTTTCTTTGGCTTCGTTAATCGGAATACAAAATGATCCGCAGGGTGATTTTAATGCAAATGAAGTTAATCCGGTCTGTGCTCCACGTATATCAAAATATCTGACTTCAGTGAACCCAAAAATCTTTTTATAAAAATCAGCCCACATATTCATTGTTCCGTTTTCGACATTATTCGTTAAGTGGTCGATGGCTAAAAAGCCTTTGTCTTTTTGCATGATCGGATCAGCTAATGGAATAAAATCAATTTCTTGATAATAGTTTTGGCTAATATTTTGACTAACAAAGTAAAGGAGGCTTTCTCCGATACCGTAGACAGCAGGTATGAATTCGCCATTTTTGTATTTATAATCTCCGCGGGCTGGTTTAGCTCCTTTTTGAATGGCTAACTGATAAGCCTTTTGGGGATTTTTAAAGCGCCATCCCATAGAACTGATGCAAGGTCCATGTTTATAGGAAAAATCATTTGAAAATGAACCCGACTGCGAGTTTAAAAAAAAGTGAATATCATTTTGTTTAAAGTAATCAATTGATTTTTGATTATTGTGAGCGACCTTTGAAAATCCGAATGCCAAAAAAAGATTTTCCAGCGATCTGATATCGGGGCTGGAAAATTCTATAAAATCAATACCGCACATGTCTAATTCATTCATATTTTTTTCCTTACTTCTGATTTGTCCAGCTTTTCCAATAGTCTAAATTTTCAATTGGATGACTGTGGTTGGTGGGTTCAAGTGGATTTTTGGTATCGATCATCACGGCAATTTCATTGGTTTCTTTAATGTGGGCGGTTCGTTGGACGGCTTCTTT
>DALYIB010000099.1:0-9492 GCA_031970595.1 Pseudobdellovibrio sp. | reverse complement strand
GAAGTTTTAAACTGCCACAGTTTAAAATGGGTCAGTCCTTAAATTTTATAAATCAGCGCCGTGACATTTTTTAAATTTTTTACCACTTCCACAGTGGCAAGGATCATTGCGACCAATTTTAGGCTCTTCGCGAATGACTTGTTTAACCGGAGCATGATGCTGATGCCCTTGTCCTTCTTCGTGAACGTGAGAATCGCCATCATAAAATTTCCAATGACCTTCTGAATCTTTTTTGAACTGAGAAACTTCGTGGTGTTCCAAAGTGTGTTTGCCAGTCTTGTATTTAGCTACAAATTCGACGGTGCCTTCAGAGTCTGTGTTTTGGCCTTTTTCTGTTTTCAAAATTTGTAATCCCAACCAAGTCGATTCAGAGCTCCATTGTTTGGTGGCTTCTGCATCAAATTCTTTGGCTGCGGGACCTGTCGCTGAAGATTTTAAATATTGAACTTCCGAACGAACAAAGGCCGTGTAGCGCGAGCGCATTAAATCTTCGGCGGTTTGAGGCCAAGCCTTTCCTGTTATATACGGTTGGCAACAGTTTTCGTAATTTTCAGTTTTTCCACAATCACACATATTTTTTTCCTTCAATATTTATTGAAATTATTTATTTATCATTATCGCGCGGATCCCAGCCCGTTTTCGCACGCCAAACATACAGTTGTTCAACCTTGGTTCTGGCCCAGGCTGTTTTTCGAAGGAAAGTCAGGCTGGATTTGATGCTGGGATTTTCTTTGAAACAATTAATTGAAATTTTTTCGGATAACCGTTGCCAGCCATAATTTTCAACTAGCTCGGTGACCATTTTTTCCAAAGTGACACCTTCCAAAGCAGGTTTGTTCGAGGCCAGATTCAATTGGACAGCATTTTTGGTATCAGACATATTTGATCATTAAATCAAAATATCGATTTGATAGCTAGAAAAATCTAAAGCAAAGGAGCGATATGTTTTTTTGTCAGGGGATTTTGCATTCGATACATAAATCCTTCGACAATATAATGTGTTAAAAAAACAGCGACAATGGCTTGATGCCAAGATTGTTGGTCAAGCTTATAGTTTTTAATTGCTAAAAATACAGCACCTAAAATCATGAATAAAACCGCAAACTCGGTCGTCAAACGACGACGAAGATGAATGCTTTCTGTTTTAAGAGTCGCTTTTAAATAGATCAAAATGGCATCTGCACCGTGTATTCCAAACGATAAAAAAGGAACGATCGGGTGAAGTGAAAAGAAAAATCGATAGATATGCCGAATGTTGTAAATCAGTTTTTGAAAACGTATTTCTGTGGGAATATTTTTATAGATTGAAATCAAATATCCCGTCAGTCCTAAAAGCCAAAAAGTACGAGCGATCAGAAAATGATCGCCAAGCCATTGACGAAAATACAAAGACCAAAGCATAAAAACGATCCAGTCTAAAAATAATAAATGATGAAATATTTTTTCTTTTTGAGTCATCGTCATTAAATCTGTCTGAGAAACAGAAATAGAATTTTTGTAACTGAGGCTGATGCATAAACCTTTCATCTGCGCAATATTGTGATGGATATTGAGTGCCATAAAGCCAAATGTGACCCATCCAGTGACAGTCGTCATATTCATCGGGTTGGAAAAAGTATTAAAGCCTTCTGGAGTGACTGTGATAACAATGGCTAGCAAGATAAAATAAAAAAGGGCTGCTAGCTGCCAGATATTTAATTTTTTAAATCGATAATTTTTTGACCAAGTTTTGAATTCAGGAATACGCGCAATTTGCCAAAAGCTCAGAAAATTATGAGCAAAATTTCCCAAAATGATAAACGTAATTATTAACCAAAGGACAATTTGGTCGCGTCCCCATTCAGAAGACAGACTGGCCAGATAAGTGAACGTGAATACATACAAAAACAGAGGATAATACAAAAGTACTTTGTCAATGAAGCGATTGGACGATGAATTTGTATTCATTGTCCAATCATATCATTGAACGCGGATCGGTCTATCTTTTTTTATCGAGGGCAAATTTTCGATTGTTGTTCGGGTGTAATTTGTAAGTCGTCAAAAGTTTTAAATGTTTTCATTCGTGTGACCCGGCCATTAGGCACATTCGCATCCCAATAGGATTGCGCTTGATCACCATTTAAACCGCAGAATTGCATAAGGGCATAGGCGGCCATTTCTCCGGAAGCATGCCAGCCGTTCCAACAGTGGATATAAAGCGGTCCTTTTTTTTGTCCGTCGATGACGCTTTTGACTTGTGTTAAATATTTGCGGATCAGCTGGCGATCTTTGATGCCACCACCAAAAGTTGTATATTCTAAGTTACATGGAGGTTTCGGCGCATTTGAAAAATTGTCCGGATACATATAAACAGCTTGCGAAAAGCCTTTGTCACACAATGTTTTTAATCCGGCTTCTTTTAAAGGATAGGGGCCGCCACCTGTATTGCCACCGCGATAAAGAATTCCGGGAATGACGACACGAAAATCTTTTAAGCCAGTGGCAGATTCGTGCGTGATGGGAGAATTGGTCATGAGGTCATGTAAACTGATTTGGGCTGAAAACAGAGGTTGAATCAAAAATAGAATTCCTAAAAAAGCTGTCAGTTTCATAGGGGCTCCTTTATTTAAATTATATGTTTGCAATTATTATGACTGTCTTATTCTGAGAAAGTAGGCCTAGGAAGAAATCAATTGAATCTGATAAAAGTCATAAAAAATAATTTAACGACAGTGACAAAAACGGCACGTCATCCCAGAATCAAAGCCGACGGTAAATAACACTGAAAGTTATACTGAATTTGGCCTTGTTGATAGCGGTGGCAGCAGATATTCTATGGCTCGTGCGCACGGGAATGGTTTTATTTTTAATTCTGTTTAATTTTTTAAATTTTGTCATGGCCTATGACAGTTGTGCTGTCTATGAAAGTCAGATCAGTCAGTGCGTGGATTGGCAACCCGCAACCCCACATCAAAATTCGGCAGCTAATCAAAATGAAAACACCAGTTCGCAGTCACAAACTGCAGACATGCATGTTTGTCCGTGTTTACTGATTTTAAATGATAATATATTGACTCATCAGCGACCCATTGGACCTGTGATCTATCAATCGTACTTAAAAATTCAATGGCTTTCCAATTTTAGCAATCCTTTGTATCGCCCTCCGATAGTGACCGTTTCTTAGTTGTTTTTAATTCATTACAGAAAGGTTGTTTATGAAAACAAAAATTCACATTTTGTTGGTTTATGCGCAATTGACGATTTCAGTTGCAGCGATATTCGGTAGTTTATTCTTTTCTGAGGTGATGAAATTTCCACCTTGTGATTTATGCTGGTATCAACGGATCTTATTGTATCCGGTGGCATTGATTGTATTAACAGGGTTGTTTTGGGAATCTGGGGATACGAATCGCTTTGTGATGCCATTTGCTTGGTTGGGGTTAGCGGTCGCGGTTTATCATAATTTGGTTTATTACAAGGTCATCCAGATTATTGTGCCGTGTTCGGAAACAGCACCTTGCACGGCTCAGCAATTAAATTATTTAGGATTTATTACCATTCCGTTGTTATCGTTAGTGGCATTTATATTTTTAGTTATTTCAAATTTAATAGTTCATTTTTTAGAAAGAAAGGTTTCACATGAAAAATAAAGCATTTTTAGGAGCTTTGGGTATTTTCGCCGTTTTTGCAGTTGGTTTTTTATTTTTAAAACAAAACGCACCTTCGACGCCTGCCAATAACACATCGACATCGGTAGCCGCAGCACCACAAGCGCGTATGGTGCCGTACACCGAGCAAGAATTAATTAAACCGCATTCTCCTGTGAAGGGGGCTTTTTCAGCCAAGGTCACAATGGTCGAATTTTTAGATCCTGAATGTGAAGCGTGTGCTGCGACTTATCCCATGGTTAAAAAAATCATCGCTGAATTTGATGCGGATTTAAAAATTGCAGTTCGTTACATGCCTTATCATCAAAATTCAAAATATGTGGCCAATATCCTTGAAGGTGCGCGGGCGCAGGGGAAATACTGGGAGGCTCTTGAATTATTATTTGCGACACAAAATCAGTGGGCAAATCATCATGCACCTAAGCCTGAATTAATTCCTGAACTTTTAAAACCTTTAAAATTAAAAATGGAACCTATTTTGGCGGATGCCAAAGCTGGCAAATATGATGCGCAAATCATGCAGGACATGGACGATGGCAAGGCCGTTGGAGTTCGTGGGACACCGACTTTTTTTGTGAACGGTGTGATGGTCGAAGAGCTGAGTTATGAGGCTTTAAGATCAGCTATTCAGTCGCATTTACAAAAGTAATTCAAAATAACCAAAAGCCCTTTTGATTTAAACCGGACAAAAGGGCTTTTGATCATGACATTGCCAGACTGATTATAGTACTCAATCTATTATATAGATTAAATTATTCTCCAACCAGATTTTGTATCTTCATTTTTGTTAACAATAGATCTCTGCGATATTCTAAATTTCTGATCCGAGCGTCAAGCAGTCTTTCAGAGGCGCCGACCATGTCAGGAGAGTTTTTAACTCCGCGCTTATATTCATCCAAAGTTAATTTGTAATATTTTTCAGATTTTTCTATATTTTTTTCCTCGAGATCTAATCTAGAGTTTAAAGCTTTAATTTCGCTGAGTAAAATATCTACTTCGGATTCAAGAGAGATGTTTTTTTGATTAATTTCATGCTGAATGGCTTGGTTTTTTGCATTAAGACTTTTATTCAAATTATAATCTTCAAAACCTGAAAATAAAGGAATTTTAACCTTTAAGGCGATAGCATAGTTTGTTTTATTATTAAAGACTTTTTCCTCGTTGGCCAATTTGCCGTATTTGGCTTCAAGGTCAAGTTTAGGCAGATAATTTGATTCAGCTATTTTCTTTTCAGCTTGAATTTTTTTAAGGTCGTTATTTGAAAGCAATATTTGTTCGTTATGCGTTTTTATTCTTTGTATTAAATAGTTGCGGTTAAAGTCAGTAGAGACTCTTTCCAGGTGACCTTTAACCTGTATGACGTCCTGAGAATTTTTCTTAGAAAGCACGATATTAAGATCCCGAGACTTTTGTTCCAGCTGTTGATTTAACAAAATTAAGTCCGATTGAAGAGTCGAATCTCTTAAATCAAATTCTAGGACGTCAGAGTTAGTTGTAAAGCCAGAATTATTTTTTGCTTTTGCAATTTTTATTTGCTGTGAATTGAGTTCAAGAGCCTTTTTTTTGAGGGTGATGCTTTCAAGCAAAAATTGAATTTCGTAATAAATTTTTGAAACATCGTTTTTGACTTTGTTTTTAATTATTTGAAGTCGTCGTTCTTCTATTTCAACTTCTGATTTATTTTGATCAGCAGCGGCTTTATCCGAGCCGCCACTATAAATGTTCCACTCGGCTTTACCATAAATAGAGGTATCGCTTTGTTTTTCGCCATCAAAATTAGTTGTTTGGGGTCCACCTTCGATGGATAATTTCGGAGAATAACGTCCATATTGGCTGTTGGATTTTGATTTCAAAGTGTTTAAGTTTTCTTCGGCCTGTTTGATTTCAAGACTTTTTTGCTCGGCTTCATTGATTAATTGCGTAATGACGATTTGACCTTCGTTGGGATGATCGGCCAATGCGGTTGAGCAGAGCATTGCTATGTAAAGACCAAAAGATAACTTAAAGTGTCTCATAATAAATCCTATATTATTCTTGAGGTTCAACATTAAATGAAACGTTTTCTGTTTTTCCTTTGTAAGTGACTTTTAAATCAACAGTATAGCGGTGTGAGCCTTTTGCATCGACCTTAGATTCTAAAAAGCTCTCTGAAGTCATTAAGGGTAACTTTTCGGATTTTTTTTGCTTAGGTAGCTTCATTGTACCTTCAATTTTAACTTCCTTAATCGGAATTGTTTTCAAATCATGATCAATTGTATAAATCTTGAACCCATTTTTGTCGGATACGAGCTCTAGGTATAACTGAGAAGTTCCTTTAATTTGCCCACCATGAGGTGCTGATAAGGCGCCGGGTGTCTTGTCGTGGCCTTCATGTGAAAATGTAACAAGGCTAAAAAACAGAGTCATTGTTATTAAAATAGATTTCATAGAATATCTCCTTTGTATTAATAGTGAGTTAAATTGAGTTCTTCAGATTTTTTTTGATGAACATTTTTTTCAGCTGATTTACGTCCGAATTTATAAAAAACAGTCGGAGTTACAAACATATCAAGCAAAGTAGAGCTGATCAGTCCACCAACAATAACTACAGCCACTGGGTGCAGAATTTCTTTACCTGGTTCGCCCTTAGCTAAGACTAATGGTAATAAACCTAAAATAGCAGTCAGAGCTGTCATAAGAACGGGTACTAATCTTTCTAGCGAGCCACGAATGACCATTTCTTGAGTAAAGGTTTCTTTTTCATATTTCATCAAATGAAGATAGTGCGAAATCATCATAATCCCATTTCGACTGGCGATTCCACACAAAGTTACAAAGGCGACCATCGTCGCGACTGAGAAGACGCGGTCGCTTAAGTAAATGGCTATCAAGCTGCCGATCAAGGCCATGGGGATATTCAACATAATTTGTAATGCGATAAAAGAGGATTTGAAGTGGGCGTATAAAACGACAAAAATTCCCACGAGTGAAAGTAGCCCAAGCAACATAATCATTTTGCTTGCAGATTTTTGACTTTCAAATTGTCCGCCGAATTGAATAAAGTAGCCTTCGGGTATTTGTACTTGAGTTTTGATTTTATTTTCTAGTTCGCTGACTAAGGAATCCAGATCCCGACCAGATGAGTTTGCAGAAACAACAATGCGTCGCTGTGAATTTTCACGGTTGATTTGATTAGGCCCTTCTGCTTCATAGACATCAGCGACCATATCAAGAGTGACTTTTCTGCCGTCAGGCATCATTTTTAAAACCGTTTTTTTAATCAGTTCTAGATCGCCCCGAGATTGATCGTCAAATCTCATATAAACATTAAATGTTTTCTGTTGATCCAGAACTTGCGCAACAGCTTCACCATTAAGAGCTTTCTCGAGTAGTTGAGAAAGGTCACCTGGTACAATTCCAAAATTTCCAGCTTCTTCTCGCATCAGCTGAATTTTAATTTGAGGAATTAAAACTTGTTGTTCGACTTGAAGATCCACAAGACCTTTTGTGTTTTCGATTGATTTTTTTATTTCAGCTGCTTTGATTCGAAGAATTTTCAGATCGGGACCAAATAATTTAATGGCAATTTGGGCTCGGACTCCAGAAAGTAAGAGATCCAGCCTGTGCGAAATAGGCTGTCCAACACTGGAATACGTATTTTCAATTTTATCTAATTGTGATCTTATGTCGGCTAAAACGATGTTTCTGGGGCGGCCATTTTCTTTAAAATCGACATCAATTTCAGACGAGTGAACTCCCTCAGCATGTTCATCAAGTTCTGCTCGTCCAGTTCTGCGTGCGACTGATTTTACTTCGGGAACTGATAAAATTAAATTTTCTGCTTCTGTGCCTTTGCGGTTGGATTCTTCTAAAGATATACCAGGTTGTGACAGCAGGCTGATTGTAGCAGTGCCTTCATTAAATTTGGGTAAGAAATCTTTTCCCATAAATGGAATCAAACTGAGTGATCCTAAAAGCAAAGTAATTGCGATACTAAAAACTATTTTTGGATGATTTAATGAAAGCTCGAGTAATTTTCTGTCTTTGCTTTTAAGCCATTTTATAAGTCGTCCGTCTTCGTGTTCGATCAGCTTATCTTTGTTAAGCAAAACCGAGCAAAGTACTGGGGTTATTGTTAAAGATACAAAGAGTGATGCAATTAATGAAATAATATATGCCAGCCCAAGTGGAATAAATAATTTGCCTTCGATTCCACTCATATAAAATAAGGGTAAAAATACCAATACGACGATAATTGTAGCAAAGACAATTGAGTTTCGAACTTCGCTGGAGGCGTTGTAGACGACCTGTAAAGCTGTATGAGGGTTTCCGTTCAGTTTATTTTCACGGAGTCTTCGAAACACATTTTCAACATCGACAATAGCATCGTCGACGAGTTCGCCAATGGCTACGGCCAGTCCACCTAAGGTCATTGTATTTACTGACAAGCCAAAAAAATGAAATACGATGGCTGTAACTAAAAATGATAAGGGAATAGCCGTCAGAGTGATCGCAGTTGTTCGGATGTTCATTAAAAATATAAATAAAACGATAAATACCAAAATCGTACCGTCACGAAGAGCTTCTTTGACATTCGAAATAGAGGCTTCTATGAATTGTGATTGTTTAAATAATTCTTTATGAAGAGAGGCTCCGGCGGGTAAACTTTTTTCAAGTTCATTCAGTGCTAAATCAATTTTTTGAGTAAGTTCAACAGTGTTTGCGCCGGGTTGCTTTTGAATACTTAAAATAACTGCGGGCTTGCCATTTACGCTGCCATCGCCGCGTTTTATTTGTGGTCCTAATTTAACTTCGGCAATATCCTTCACATAAACTGGCTTTCCAAGATGCAGACCCACTGCTGAATTTAAAATATCAGATTCGGATTTGATGGTGCCAATATTTCGAATTAAGTATTCTTTTTTGTTGAGATCAATATAACCACCAGTTGTATTCAGACTGATTTTTGATAATGCTTCTTCAATGTCTTTTAAAGCTAATTGGTTTTTTTGTATTTTCTCTGCCGACAAAAGTATCTGGTATTGTTTAACTCCGCCACCAATTGCAATAACCTGAGCGACTCCTGGTACGGCCAGTAAGCGAGGACGGATTGTCCAGTCGGCAAAAGTTCGAAGCTCGAGAGGACTGACCTTGTTATCTGAAGAAAGTCCAATCAGCTGAATTTCACCCATAATAGATGCGATTGGTCCCATGACCGGAGTAATTCCCGAAGGTAATTTTTCTTTAGCCAGCTGCAGTTTTTCGGCTACAAGTTGGCGATTGCGATAAATATCCGTGTTCCATTCAAACTCGACATAGATCACCGAAAGTCCAATTCCTGTTGATGAACGAACTCTTTCAACGCCAGGTAGGCCATTTAATACAGTCTCTAAGGGGAGAGTTATGAGTGTTTCAACTTCCTCAGGGGCCATTCCCGAGGCTTCGGTCATAATATTGACTGTAGGTCGATTCAAGTCGGGAAAAACATCGACGGGCATTTTGGAAACAGTAAATAGGCCATAAACTGTAATTAATATTCCTAAAGCAATTATGAAGAGTCTGTTCGTTAACGAAAAACGAATAATCCGATCTAACATAATTGCTCCTTATTTCTAGTGACCGTGGTGTTGCTGGGTTGAATGCTCTGGCATTTCGTTTTTTGGTATTTCGAATTTAAGCGGTAAGTTGTAGTAAGCAGTTGTACCAGTTTGGCCTTCTCTTTTGGCAATAATTTGAAGTTCACCTTTTTGTGTAGTTTTTGAAAGGCATAAATACGAATCAGATTCCTTGGTGCATTTGAGATTGGATTTAGATTTTCCCTGTATAACGGTAGCTGATACTGATGAGTCCATCACGGAAGGGTTTT
>DALYIB010000098.1:0-9604 GCA_031970595.1 Pseudobdellovibrio sp. | reverse complement strand
AAATATCACGAGCAAGCATTGACGATTGATCGTCTGTGACTTTTGCACTTTCAACTAAAACGCGAACTTCACGACCCGCTTGAACAGCCACTGATTTAATAACACCATCAAATGAATTTGAAACACTTTCTAAATCCTTTAAACGATTCACAAAGTTATCCATTTGTTGACGACGAGCCCCCGGACGAGAATTTGATAAAATGTTGGCCGAGTGAATAATCCACGCCAAGATCGATGTGTGTTTATCATCATCATGATGAGCAGCAATAGCGTGACAAATCTCTTCGCTTTCACCAAATTTTTTAGCTAAATCAGCGCCGACAACAGCGTGATTTCCTTCGAAGGTGTGATCTGCTGCTAAACCGATATCGTGCAACAATCCGGCACGTTTTGCGATTTTAACATTATAACCAAGCTCGGCTGCGATTAACGCCGCAATATGCGAAACTTCCATAGAGTGATTCAAAGCATTTTGCGCATGCGTACTGCGATATTTCAACGCACCAATCATTTTCACAAGTTCGTTATGTAAACCTGTTACACCTACTTCAACAATGGCCTTATCGCCTTCTTCTTTCATGGATTTTTGGAGTTCAATTTTTTGTTTTTCTACGACTTCTTCGATACGCGCTGGATGTACTCGACCATCTTCCATTAATTTATCAATAGTCCGTCTGGCTAATTCACGACGAACAGGATCAAAACCCGAAATAACAATTGTTTCAGGAGTATCATCCACGATTAAATCCACGCCACAAAGCGCTTCCAAAGTACGAATATTACGACCTTCACGTCCGATAATTTTACCCTTCATTTCATCAGAAGTTAAACTCATGACCGACACTGTTCGTTCCGTTGTGTATTCCGAAGCAAAACGCGCTAATGCACGTGAAATAATAGCTTTTGATTTTTGAGCGGCTTCTTTGTGAGCTTCTTCTTCGATCACAGAAATTCTTTGAGCCGCTTCTTTTTTAGCAGTTTCTTCCATCACTTGGAACAACTCGCGCTTGGCTTGTTCGTGTGACATGCCCGCGACATTTTCAAGTTTCTTTTGTAAAAATAAAATTTGATCCTGAGCTGCTTTTTCGGCTTCTTTGAGTCTGTTTTCAGAAATAGTGATCCGTTCAGCGCGGTCTTTTAACTGCGTTGCTAATTTATCATTTTCGTCATTTCTTTGCTTGTGCTGATCTTCAATTTCCTTAAGACGACGTTCCAACTGTGATTCTTTGTTTTTGAGCTGCGCTTTTTGTTTGTTGATTTCAGTTTCAGCATTTTTACGCGCTTTTGTTTCGAAATCTTTGGCTTTCATTTCCGAATCTTTTTTCAATTTTGCTGATTCAGATTGAGCTTTCGCAATAATTTTTTGAGCTTCACTTTGAGCTGTTTTCTTTGTGTTTTGCTCTTTGATTCTTTTGAAAGCAAACATTGCGAAGGCTCCTAATAGTAAGCCTACGATAACTGCAATAATCAATTCCATTTTCCTTCTCCTATCTGCATATACATCATCTGCATATCCTGCCTGCGAACTTCAGGTTTAATATTATTTAATTTTATAAATTTGTTTTTCAGTAATAACGTAGTCCATTTTCAAATCATGACTTTCAAATGGAACTTTTTCTGAAAAAGCAAAATCAAAACATAATCCAATTCGTGTTTTATGAAATTCGTTAAAATTTTGATCATAAAACCCTTTACCGCGTCCTAAACGATATCCCTGATGATGAAAGGCCAGACCTGGTACGATGATGCCATTCATTTCCTGAATGACCGCCGTCTGTCCATCCACGGGTTCGTTGATTCCCCAGTTCGTCTTTAAAAATCGAGTCGATGTCTTTTTGAAAATCAGCGTTGAACCGTTCACAACTGGATATGCCCAATCAATAAACCCGGTTCTTAGCTGACTCCAATCCAATGACGGCTCATCCGGCAATGGCTGAAAAGCACCCCAAACTCCTTCTTGAGCTGATAGAATGTGTTGTAAATTTTGAAAAATATTTTGCGATGCCTTTTGAAACTGAACTGGGGACATTTTTGCCAGTTCAGACTTTACAAAAGTTCGAAATTCTTTTTTCGAAAACAAAACAACCTCAAATCTAAAATCGCAACCGATTTAGCTCCAAGTAATTTTGTTTAATTTGGATTGCTCAATATCTTCGGACAGTTTCAGAGCTTTGTTTTCAAGCTGATCTAATTCGGAGTAGGCACGTTTTTTAAAAAGGAGCATTTCTTCTGCAATATTTAATGCTGCTAGGACAGCCGCATTTTGAAAGGATCCATTTTTTGTGACTTTCATCGCTTCGGAAACTCTTGAATTCACCAATTCAACAAGTTCCTGAACAGTTTTTTCATCATGCGATGTTTTGATTTTATAGGACACGCCTGCAATTTTGAAATCAAAACTTCTTTTTTTAGAATTCACTAATGTTTCTGACATGATAACCACTCTTTAACTGACTTTAAATATTTATCGGTTTTACCAAATAAACAAAACTTTTTAAGTACTTATATCAGTATAAGGGCAATCAAAATCTCGGCAAGTCTTTATTTATTGCAAAGGCAAATCTCTGATTGATTAACAATCAAACATTCCAACTTAGAGTCGGCTTTTGAAAATTTTAAGCTCAGCTGAGACATGTTGCCATTATCTCGAACAAATTCTACCTGAAGGCCACCCACTCGCTCTTCGGTGATCTTTTCCCAATCACTTTCAATCTTCATATTCAAGATGTACTGACTTATAGCGGCACGAACTGTCTTTGATTTTTGACGCGGCTCGATAGGCATCTTGTAATGTCGATCCTCATCACCGATTTTATAAATCTCGATTTCATTATTGATGACTTTGAGCTTACGACGTTCATTTTTAAATTTATAGACTAACTCACGATAAACGATTTTTTCAGACAACATCGTATATTTAGAAATTCCTTTATAGATTTGATCAAAGGTTTTAATTTCGTTCAACTTTTCAACCTCGACACCACAAGATTGAATCTGTGATTGCAACGAGCTCAGTCGAACTTTGGATGTTTGAGCACTTAATAACATCGGCCACACAGATATCATCAGTATGGCCGAGCCGATTAACAAATTGAATTGGATGGTCATTACCTTATGGTACTATTTTCTAAATCGCAAATCGAGCTTTATTTCTTCACACAGAACCGAAGACTTGGCACAACCTTCTTGTGATTCCTGTGTACAATAAGACCGCTGCTCTGTTCTCCAAACCGAAGCCGTGGCACATTTCGAAGCGCCTCCAGTTGAAACACCTACATCCGTTGATGCACCATCAACCTTGTCTGCCACATCGGCTTCTGAAATTTCAGTGTTATTCACACTGGATAAGCGACTTTTTGCAAAAACACGTTGTGCATTCGGATAATTTTCAGCAACCTTCATGACATTCGCACGTGCTTCATTTTTTCCACTGTCTCCTGAAATACGGTAAACACCTGGCATGACAGATACAAAATCACCCGCCTTGATCGGAGCTGAAACTAAAGTACGTAAGTAACGTTTTGGAAAAATATCGCCTGGATAATCAACGACCGCTTCTTGATAAGTTCCGTTTGAGTTAAAGCGATACATATCTGCTAAATCCATCATCGACTGAGCTGCATTAATCGATTCACAAACAAACAAGGCATGTTCACGAATATCACGAACAGGGGCTACCGTATTCATATTCATTTCCGAACAGTAACTGTACGAAGCACTGGCTACCGCATCCGCCTCGCCCATTCCCGCAACTGACAGATCACCATAGGAACGAATCGTTTGACGGAATAAATTCTTTCCTGCGTAAAACTCTTCGAAATAAACTTTCTTTTGCTCGATCAAGGATCCGAAATCACGATAAACCTTCACAGCTGATTCTTTGGCAAATTGCGATGGAATTACAATTTTTTGCAACTGAATTTGCGTTGTCTCGCCCGTTTTGATTTCCACAAAACCTGGGTAAATCGAATTTTCAAAACCAACAATATAGGATCCGGCTTCGATATTTTTAGCTTCGTTCAATCCTAACTTCACCGGAGTTTGACAACGACGTACCAGTTGGCGCATCGAAGTTTTTGCATTCACGACAGCTTGTGGTTCTTCGCATTTGGCAGCCAAGACTTGACCCGAATACTGACTGGATCCTAATTCGCCGGAAACTAACAATGTTCCCACGGTGCTTGCCACGACTGTTGATTGAAATTTGTCTGTACGAATTTCATTGGATAAAACTTGATTCAAAATACGACGATCTTGCAAATAAACGTCTTTCATAAAGCGCGCTCGACCAGAAGCTGTTTTTTCAACCGTCAAAGGAACTGTGTAAACAGCACGAAATTCATTTTGCGGCAATCGCACGTAAATATCTGTTTGAAAAACTTCGTCGACTGTTCCCTTTGAAATCACCGAATCAATGTAAGCTGGGGTGTATTGAGAATTATTTTTTAACAAATACTCGGCAAACCATTTTGCTTCAGATAAACGAATACATCCTGAACTTAAATGGCGCGAAGTCTTTTCAAACAACGAAGGATCATCCGTAAAATGCATAAAGATCGCATCCGGGTTTGAACCATAACTGCCGTATTCCGAAGACATAGGAAATTTATAAACACCTAAAGCATTTTTAGGACCTGGATCCATCACAAAGTCATGGCGTTTAGCAATCGTTCGAGCATCGCGTTTCCAATCCAGAGTCGCAGGATCTACTTCTTGTCCTGTCGCTTTGCTGATAATACGCATACGAATTTTTTTCAGATAATTTACATCTTTGATGATTTCTGGCAACTTATCCTGAATAATCACACTGTCCGTTGCTGTCCACTTAGGATTTAAGATAACTTGTGTTAACCAAGTCTGCATCATAGGAGTTCGACGAATCGCACGCCCATTGATCGTTTTCATTTCTTTGATCACTTGATTATTTTCATAGATTTTTAATTCAGTTGCATTTGTGTTCACAAAAATCATATTGGGTTCCAAAGTTTTCGGTAACCAACGCAATTTTTCCAACGTCGCCAGAGTTTGTTGCAAGCGACTGTCCAGACTGGCTGTTAAAACATTCCAAGCACCCGAGTCCGGTAATAAATCCGCATTCACTAAGAAACCATTTTCTTTTTGAATTTCTTGGATCGCCGCAGAAAGTTCGGCATCATAAGTATCACCCTGTCCAGTCAAAACATAACCATGCTGAATCACTCGTTGACGCAAAGCTGGCACAACTGGATGTTTCGAGTTTAATTTTATTGTCACTTTTGGATTTTTAACGGTTTTAAATCCACCTTGTTGTTTAACCGAATTCAGCTGAGCTAAAATTTCCAAAGTGTTTTTATAATAAATATGTTTGGGAGCTAATGATTCAACAATATCTGACATCGCCGATGGCTGACCAGAAACGGCTTGGGCCAATACAGCGTGATCTTTAAAAGTTCGCTTTTTAAAACGAATATCATTATCCAGTGTCGTAGGTTCAATACGACCATCCGACAAATGAGAACCCAATTTAACTAATAACTGCGTTAATAGAACTTCTGTAGCCAATGCATTTGATTCATTTAAACCTTTCAGATAGGCATCCACTTCTGAATTCCAATAATCGCTTTCGATCAAACCATGTTTCAGAGAAAGCTTTTGCACCAATTGACGAAAAGCTTCGACATACGCCGTTGGCTGACCATTCACAATCCATACAGGTTCAAAATTTCTAGATTGATAAAACTTGATCAAATCCTGAGTTTCGAAAACATTCGAGCCCGCTTTTAACAAAGTCTTTTGCGACAAGGTATTTTGAATTTGAGCATTCAAACCTGTTGTTTGAGCGAATGCCGCCAATTGACCAAATATAATAGATGTCGAAAGCACATAGGGTACAAAACGTTTCAATGCCATATATTCTCCGTATCGAGCCAGTTGTTTCAATTTAATGGCCACGTTAAAATGTATTATTTTGAGAACACTGTCGATCGATTAGACAGCTGACAAACATAGGCGTTCCAAAAGCCTTTTTTACAAAGATCTAAACAGATATAACCGTAACCATCCAGCACAAGTCTTGAAATTGAAATGAGTATGAAAAAAATCATATTGAATAGCTTATTTGTCACACTTTTAGGAACTTTGGCCCTGGCGCAAAACAAAACTGCGATGATCCAGCCATTATCGACTGCCATGTCGACATCTGAACAAATCCAATCTGGATTAAGTTTACTGAAGCTGGAAAAAAATGAAACTTCCTTAGAACAATCGATGCAATTTCAAAATTTGATTTATCAAAAGCTGAATGATTTTATCCAATCCGAAAACGGCACACTGAAATATCATGTGACCGAGAAAAAAGTAGGAATTCCCGTCTTGGGAGAAGTCCGCGAATTAACTGTTCGATTCAAAAGTTTGATCCAACGTGAAGGAAATGATCCTTCCAACACTGTCGTGGCCAGAATCTATATTCCTTATAATTATCAACGCTACTGTGAATATAAATTTCCTACCAGCATTTTCTTGCATCATATTTTAAATGAAGTCGAATTGATCGAAAAAGCTTCGCAATTAATGACGGCTGGGCTGTTAAACAGTCATGCGATTTTTGCAGTGATTCATATGCCTTATTATGGTGAACGAACATCACCGACCAAACAATTTTTAACGGCTGATTTGAACGAATTTAAACTGAATTTAGCGCAGTTAACTTTAGATACTCATATGCTCAAAAATATTCTGGAATCCCTTCCTGAAGTCGACACCACTCGATTAACACTATCTGGAATTTCTTTGGGTTCTGTATTGGGTTTAACTGTGGGTGCAATTGATCAAAGCTATAGTGGCTATTCCTTCGTGGTTGGCGGTGGGGATATTTCTTCGATTTTATTGAATCGTGCAAAAAACCGTGACGACAGCGAAGTGGCCATCGCATTAAAAGGACTAACAATGTCCGAAGCTGAAGTTCGCCAAACATTAGCCGCAGCAGATGGATTTACATGGGCTCATCGCTATCAAAAACAAAAAATACAACTAATCAGTGCTTCTCGTGATGACATTGTTGATTACCAACAAAGTGTGGCTCCACTGATTCAAACTTTGAAACTAAACAACGACGTCATTCATAAATTAAACAATGATACTCATTCCCCAAGTGGTTCCGCGTTGGATAAATACAAAAATGTATTTAAGCCTATTGTGAACTTTGTCATTGGCAACGCAGTTCCGTTCCGTGAAGCCTGCCAACCTAATATTAATCAGTAATTTTTATCCAACAATGACTGCTATTAATTGCGACCCAGAATTGATTGAATATACTGTTCTGGGTTAAACATTCTGAGATCCTGAATTTTTTCACCAATACCGATCAGCTTGATCGGTTTATTTAATTGATGAACAACTCCTAATGCAACACCACCTTTGGCCGTTCCATCCATCTTGGTCATCACAACGCCTGAAATTTCCAGGGCTTTGTTGAATTCAACCGCTTGATTTAAGGCGTTTTGTCCCGAGTTCGCATCAAGGACAATCCAAGTTTCATGCGGAGCTTCAGGAATGACCTTGGTCATGACACGTTTTACTTTCTTTAATTCTTCCATCAAATTCGACTGCGTGTGCAAACGCCCTGCAGTGTCCAAAATTACATAATCATAATTTTTAGCTTTAGCCTTTGTCACAGCATCAAACGCCACGGCGGCTGGATCCTGAGTGTTTTCAGGCCAAAAAATTTCAACTTCGCCCTGCCCTGTCGCAGAATTTTGTGCACGTTCTGTCCATACTTTTAATTGACCACCGGCTGCCGCACGGAATGTATCCCCGGCTGCAACTAAAACTTTTTTATTTAATCCTGCCAACTGAGCCGTGATTTTTCCAATCGAAGTCGTTTTACCCGCACCGTTCACACCCACAACCATTAACACAGTGGGACCTTCGGCAGCCGAGCGAATGACTTCGGAAACGTTTTTTCGACCTAATTCCGATTCGTGCACCGGATTTAATATCAATGACATTTCTTCAAACAAGGCCTGTTTAATTTTACCAATGTCTGACATTTCGGAACCAGAAAGTTCAGATTGAACTTTGTCGAGCAGACGTTGAACTGTCTGCGGACCTAAATCGCTGGTATATAAAACTTCTTCAATCTCATCGATGACTTTTTTCTTGTCGGAATTCGAAAAAGCTTTTTTGATTCGGCCAAAAAAACTTTCCTCTGTTTTTGCCAGTGCTTCTGACAAAGTTATTTCTTTTTCAGGAGCCACAGACTGAACAACAGGTTCAGTCTGCTTTGGTTTCAATTCAACATCAGCAGCACTGACTGAAGTGTCCGCTTGTGGTTTCGGTGTTGATTCAGGTATTGCTTGTGGCTTTTTACGTAATACCGAAAGCGTTACAGGAACTATAATTGCCAGTAATAAAACAGCGATAAAAATAACAAGATACATAATTTGATTGGCATGGGCTTCGCTCATTTTTTAGAACCTTTCAAAGATTTTATAAACAGCCTAATACGGGCAATGTCGACATTTATTTTGGCAACAATAACCACGTTTTTCCAAGTAATAGGCTGTCATGACTTGATAACCTGTTTGTGGGTCTAAGTAAAAGTCCTTTTGCTCTGAGCAATGCTTTTGATGCAACAACTGAATCGCTGTGCTTAAATTTTGTTTGTTTTTAGACAAAAAAAGAGCTGTTGGTTCATCAACAGCTCTTTGATTTTTAGTTTTCGAGTTCATTTTAACGAATATCAGATAATGAAACAGATACCATTGTCGATACACCACGCTCTTGCATAGTAACACCGTAAAGCTTCTGAGCCACTTCCATCGTGTGTTTATTATGTGTCACCACGATGATCTGCGAACGCTTGGCCATTTCTTTGACAAGGTCATTGAAACGGAAAACGTTGGCATCATCCAATGGTGCATCAACCTCATCCAGTAAACAGTACGGAGACGGTTTCACCAAGAAAATCGAGAATACAAGCGCCACAGCTGTCAGAGCTTTTTCGCCACCCGACATCAATGACACGTTTTGCATTTTCTTACCTGGAGGTTTCGCAATAATTTCGATACCCATTTCACTCTTCTCTGGATCTTCGACGATTTCCAAACGAGCTTCACCACCGCCAAACAAGACAGGGAAAACTTTTTGGAAACGTTCATTCACCAGATCAAAAGTTTCTTTGAAGCGTTTTGAACAAATTTTATTAATACGATCGATCACTTTACGAAGCTGTTCTTTAGCTTCTGTTAAATCAGCATGTTGCTTCGTCAAGAAATCGTAGCGTTCTTGAGTCTCTGAATATTCTGCGATGGCAGACAGATTCACTTCACCAATTTTAGCTAATTTATCACGAAGATCTTTTAATTGTTCATCAGCTTCTACAGGATTACCTTCGCGAGATTCATATTTAGAAATAATATCCGGCAAATGCTGCATGTATTTTTCACGAGTTTGATCGATCAAATACTGCTCTTTCATCTTGGCTTGCTCAAGTTTCAATTGAGCATCGTTCATTTTAGCTAAACGATCATTACGTTCGCGTTGTGAATTATTCGCTTTATCAGCCAATTCCCGGATATGAGCCGTTTCAATTTCAAATTGGTTTTTAAAATCAGCCATTTCTTTA
>DALYIB010000097.1:1337-9606 GCA_031970595.1 Pseudobdellovibrio sp. | reverse complement strand
AACCGTAGTTAATTTTTTCTTTCAATTTGATTTCTTGGTATTTATAAAAAACGCGCTTCAGATCGCAAGGGTTCATCGCGAAGCCTTGTCTTCGCTTTGCCATAAAACTGGCTGCAAATAGCTCCGCAGCGTGGGCAGCTTTCGTTTCGGGTAGGTATTGTTTCTAAGACCCACTTAAAACCACGACGAAATTGCACATTCGTGATGATTTTTAGTTTCTTACTTGGCAAAAAAAATGCTAAATCTTTAGCATTAGGCATAGCTGTTTTCCTTTCATAAATGTAGTTCTCGACAAACTTATTTTTACGAAAAAGATGGCTACTGCCTATTCTTTATGACTTAATGCTTCCAACTCTTAAAGGTGAAGATCCCATAATCGTTTACATTTACATCGTCCCAGTTAGAATTTTGTTATGAATATAAATCATTTTTTATTTTTAGCCGTCGCCTTTAATATTTCATTCAGCTGCGCAACCGAAGCTAAGTCAGTACAAATTGGATTTTGGGAAAGCGCCGGTGTTCGCAAAGCTTTTCACTTAACTGATGGGCAGTGGATATCGTCTTTGAAGTCAGTCAATAATGCGAATGAGCTAGATAAAGCTGCCGAACTCTATAAAGCACCCACTCAGTGGACAATGTACTTTGATGGAAAAACATATGGAAACCTGACCACAACTGCTTTTAAAAAATATGATTTCTATATTCAGAATGGTCTGCAAAAGGTAACCTCTGAACAACCAGAACCTAGTTTTAGAAAAACTGATAAGAAATTTACTTCGATCGATGGAACTTCTGTACGACCTATTTTAGTAAGTAACACCTCAGATCTAAAAGATCCGGATATGTGGAAGCCGGACACCCAGATTAAAAAAATACCCCGTACCATTTTATCAGATTTAAAATCTCGTTTAAAAAATAAAATTTTTTACTGCAAACAAGAATCTTGCGAAGACGAATCTGAAAAGTATCGCTTACAGCAAAATGATTTGATGCTAGCGACAGCTTATAAAAATAATAAAAATGAAACGCTGCTAAAAATACAGTTTCAATTTTCTCCGAAATCATATGTTTACTGTGAAACCGAAGGTGACAATTGTTGGGGTCAGAGCTTTTGGTATTTAGTCAGCAATAAGGACCAAGTTCAGTTTTTGACAAACGCACAAAGCCTGATCGATTCTGCTGATGTGGATCTGGATGGCGTTTCAGAATTGTTTTTTTGGATTAGCGGAGACAACCTGAATGGCTATGAACTCGTTGATGGAAAAACTAAAAAATCAAAAAAATCGACCTGGTTCGCTCATTAAATTTCAATAAGCTGTTACTACATTGTAGTTTGCACAGAACTACGAAAAAATTATAATTATTACGACTAAAACGTATTATAAGCGACCTCATTCGGAATTTTAAAACAAATGTAATACTGTTTTACAATTTAGCCTCTTTAAGGCATCAAATTAAGCTGTGAAATCGTCGTTAGCAGCTTTTAAATTATTGTTCGTATTTCTCTTTGCCAGTGTTGGTTTAGGATATCAATATCCGGATGGGCGTGCGACTGTTTTTGAATATCCGGCGACAACAGAATCCATTAATCGATTGATCTACACACAACGTCTTATCAGTTTTTTGAACGATACATACTCTGTTCAAATTCAGCAAAAGCATCTTGCGCGTTTTGTATGGAAGTTCGAATGGGATAAAAATCATCTTGCGGCCGGGTCGAATATTTATCAGCAAGAGGCCTCGATCATGTTGTGGGGTGGATTTGTGCGAGCTCCGGGATCGACACTCTCGTTAGTCGCTTTAACACTTTGTCATGAGATCGGACATTTTTTAGGTGGCTCGCCACGACAGCACTTTAATAACGAACCCGACGAACATTGGTCATCAGCCGAAGGGCAAGCCGATTGGTTTGCAGCCAAAGAATGTTTGCCTTTGGTTTATCAAAAATTCAAAAACGACTTGAATGATGTTCAAAGTCAAAATGTCGCGTGTAATCAAGCACAATCCTCTCGTCAATGTCACTGGATTTCGTCTGCAGGACTCGAGTTCACTGATTTTTCCTTTTACTACTTTGGTGGTAGCTCTGTTAAAAAAGCGACGATTGGCCAATCCGCTGCAGAGAGACCCGACAAAACTTTGATCAACACTTATCCCAGCGATCAATGTCGACTTGACACCTATAAAGTTGGCGCTCTTTGCTCTGCCGGATTAGATAAGTATTGCCAACGACCGCGTTGTTGGTTTGCAGATTAGCATCGACGTTTGTCTTAAATTAACACATTAACTAGCTGAATTTGACAACACTGAAGGATTCACATTCAATAGATAAAGGCCGTCATCAGAGGAGTTTATCGTGATTAAAAAATCTATTTTTGCTTTGTTGTTTTTAATACCTGCTTTCACTTTCGCAAATGGCACTACAACACAGGCTTTGCCAAACCCACAGCCAAACAATCAACTGCTGTATCCTGAATATCCGGCCGATGATCAGCCCGAACCTCGTATTCCTAATTCATTGGTTCTTAGAAAATTTAATGACGCACTTTTTGAAAAGGCTCAAAAAGAAGGTAAATTAACTTTGTTGGTTTTTTCTAAATCGGATTGTCCTGGTTGTACGGCACAAGTTCCTACTTTATTAAAGGTTCTAAAAGATTCTGCCTTTCAAGGCATTGAGGTTTTTCAAATCGACTTTATTAATCAACCAGATTTGAATCAAAGATTTAATGTTCGTGGATGGACTCATTTACTAGCGTTTAAATCTGGTCGTGAAATCAAGCGATCTGCTGGTCAAAAAAGTCCTTCACAAATTCGAAATTTTTTAAAGGACGCTTTTTTCAATAATAAATAATTGTCTGATCAACTGTTGTTCGATTTTGATTTTTTATAGCCATAATAAAATAGTAACAACATCGCGCTCCAAATAAATAGGAATCCCACCATTTTGGTTTGCGACAGAGGTTCTTTGAATATCAAAACTCCGGACAAGAACTGAAGCGTCGGAGCTAAGAATTGAAAAAATCCCATCAAATAGTATGGAATTCTCTGGGCAGCCTCAGCGAAAAAAATCAATGGCAAACCTGTAATCAGACCACCACCCATCAGTAAAGCTATTGTTCCAATCGCGTTATCCTGATCGAGCCAATCGCTTTGAGTGCCCTTTGTTGTTAAATAAATGATCGCAATGGGTACAAAGAACATCGACTCGAACTGGTTAGACATAAAGCCTGATGCTTGTGCCTTCTTTTTCATAACACCATAAATTGAAAAGGTGCTCGCCAGAACAAGAGCTATCCAAGGCAAATGACCCTGATCATAGCCAATAATAAAAACACCGATGGCTGCCCATAAAATTAAAATCAATTGCGTTTTAGTTATTTTTTCAGAAAGCAAAAATATTCCCAATGAAATATTGAAAAAGGGATTAATAAAATATCCCAAACTGCTTTCGACAATTTGATTCGAATTAACAGCGTAAATATATAAAAACCAATTCGCCATCAACATCGAGGCGCCAAAAATTAAAGTGAAAAATTCTTTAGTTGTTTTTGGAAAATAAATATAAAACTTTTTATTTAAAACAGATAATGCGATTGTATAAAATACGAATGACCAAAGTATTCGGTGAAATGAAATTTCAAAGGCCGGAATGTGTTTTAAAAATTTCCAATAAATAGGAAAAAATCCCCAGCAAAAATAAGCCAAAAAGGCATAGAACATTCCGGTTTTTAGCTTTTGGTTGGGGGATAAAGAATTATTCATACGAGGAAGCAGTATCATTCCTCGTATGAATTAAAACAAGCGCTATCAATAAAATAGATTATAGGATCGAGAAGCTTGTCGAGAAATTCAAAGTTGTACCTTTGTCGCTTAACTTGTCTGGGAAAAAGTTAAGGTACGGAGAGATATAAATATCACGAGTATACGCGTAACCTAAGCCTAAGCGTTGCGAAACTGTTCTGTTTTGCAAATTCCAACGGCTTTCGTTGGCACGTGGATTCCAATAGCTGATGCTAACTGATGTATTTACATTTAACTTATCAGTAATGTTGTATTTAAAGTTCGGATAAAAAGCTAAGTTGTATGTTGAAGCCTTACCATCTGATTTTCTGTATTCACGGTTGTACAAATATAAAGAAACAGATGTATCTAGTCCAACAGCAAACTTAGTAGAGCCTAAGTCATAAACCATTGAATTATCGTAATCAAGGCTACCGTATTCACCAATCTTTGTGTAATTAGGAACTGTAATCACTGAACCACCAAATGTATTTCTCATTTGAACGGCACCCAACTTTGTAGTTAAGGCATAAGAAATATAAGGATTGTTTAAATCTGTTCTTTCTGCGCCATGCAATGGATGAATAACTTTAAGACCTGTACCAACCCGGACAGTTTCATTCGAACTCATACGGTAACGACCACCCAAAGAGCCGCCCAAAGCAGTTTCATATGAGCCCACAGATCCATCTGGATTGGGTTGGTCTTTCGCAGATAAATCACCCAATGTCGGACCATAATAAGATAAACTGAATGACAAACTGTATTTAGACAGAGATCCGCTGTCGGCTCTCATTTTAGCATCTGTGATTTTTTCATTTTCTTCGAATTTTTTATTTTTTAAAACGTCTGGCAACTGAACTTCTGTTGTGCCAGCTGCTGCCGTTGGTGCCGTTGTTGATTCCGTGGCAACCGGTGCTGAAGATGTTGTAGTTGTTTCTGTTTGGGCGTAAGCCGCCGTAGAAAGACCGAAAAAAGGGATTAAAAGAGCCTTTAGAACTTTTGACATATTTACCTCGTGTTTGCAGACAAGTACCACAACCTGAATCCGAAAAGCAAAAGGGTTTTTAATTAAGATTGTGTTAATAACCCCTTGAAAACAGCCGCTTTTCAGGATTTTGAACGGTCCTTTAAAAGACCCCTAGTTAAGTATTGATTTTGACTCAGGATTTTAAGTAACTGAAGAAGCTCGCAAATAGCGAGTCAACCTTCAACGCTTGGAAATCACCCAGCAAAAGACCTAATTTATTTCCTTTTTACATAGCTGGTCTTGAGATTAGAAATCACTCACATCATAATATTTTTTCTAAACAAACCACTTAAAGGGGCTTTTATGAAGTTAGTTTTAAAGATTTCAATGATCGCAGCATTATTTTTGACATCATGTCAAACGGTCCAAGACAATCCAAATGCCGCAAAAGGTACCGGAATTGGTGCTGCTGCAGGTGCTGTTATTGGTGGAATTATCGGTCACCAAACTGGTAATCGCGAACAGGGAGCTATCGCCGGCGCCATTTTAGGAGGTGGTATTGGAGCCGCCGTTGGCCATCGTTTAGATAAGCAAAAAAAGGAATTAGAAAAAATTGCCGAAACAAAAAGAACCGAACAAGGACTTATTACAAAATTAAAAAGCGATATTTTATTTGAAACAGGTAAATCAGATTTAAAACCAAAAGCTAAAGAAAATATAAAAGAGTTGGCAGCTATTATCAAAAAATATCCTGAGAATGTTTTAACGATTAAGGGTTACACGGACGATGTGGGTTCAGACAAAGTGAATTTACCTTTATCAGAAAAACGCGCGCAAGCTGTTCGTGCAGAACTTGTGACAGCTGGCGTTCCTGCGAATACCGTTTCTAGTTTAGGTTTGGGCTCTGCAAACCCAGTTACTATGGATAAAACCGCTGATGCAAGATCAAAAAATCGTCGTGTTGAAATTGAAATCACTGTCGACGAATCCAAAGTACCAAAAAGCTAGTTCAAATTATGATGTTAGAAAAAAAACATCGCTATCTGATACGACAGCGCCGCGAATTAGCGGAGCTGTTCGGCTTTGAAACACGCAATAAATATGAAATTCTAGATGAACACAAAAACATCCTTGGATATTGTGCTGAACAACAAAAAGGAGTTTTGGGTTTTATCTTGAGACAGTTTTTAGGTCACTGGCGGAGTTTCGAATTACATTTTTTTAATTCTGATCGACAGTTTGTATTTAAATCACAGCATCCGTTTAAAATTTTTTTTCAAGAATTTTCATTAGTAGACGCAAACAACAAAACACTCGGACACATCCGTCAACGATTCGGCTTGTTTACAAAAAAATTTGATGTCTTTGATGAAAACAATCAATTAATTCTAGAAATGCGCTCTGGATTTCTCAGTTTTTGGACATTTCCCATAAAAAATATCCAGGGACAAGCTCAAAGCACCATTCAAAAAAAATGGAGCGGCTTGTTTTCAGAAATTTTCAGTGATCGCGATAACTTTTTGGTTGAGGTTCACAATCCCAACCTTGAACAAAAACATCATTATTTATTTTTGGCTGCGGGCGTTTTCATTGATCTGCAATATTTTGAAAAAAAGGCAGACTAAATCTCATTTAATTTTCATTTAGATTAAATGTGTTAATTGCCAATAATTAAATTCTATTACGCGACTTTTTTTCTATTCAAATCCAACGGTTCATTTTTATAATTGATACTCACATTAGGAGGAAAAATGAATTTGATTGATATCTCGATTCGTCGCCCTGTTTTTGCTTGGGTATTAATGTTTTCTCTCATTGTGTTTGGCGCTATCACTTTAAATAAAATGGGTGTCAGCCAGTTACCCGATGTCGATTTCCCAGTTTTGAATATTTCTGTAAATTACGACGGGGCCGCTCCTGAAATCGTAGAAGCCGAATTGCTCGATGCCATCGAAGAGCGGCTTTTGGCGATTGAAGGTATTAAAGAAATGCGCTCTAGCGCCAGACAGGGTTCGGGATCTGTTACATTAGAGTTTGATATCAATCGAAATATCGATGTCGCTCTTCAAGAAGTTCAAGCAGCCTTGAGTCAGTTAAGACTGCCGAGCGAAGTGGATCCTCCCGTTATCAGAAAACAAAATCCAGAAGAAGATCCGATTTTAATAGTCGCGATTTACGGAAAAGATGAACTAAAAAATATTTTAAATTGGACAGACACCTATTTATTAGATCAATTGCGATTCATCCCCGGAGTTGGAGAGGTCAGCATTGGTGGATTTAGCGAGCGAAATTTAAGAATTTGGGTCGACTTAGAAAAGCTAAACAAAGCTTATTTAACAATAACAGATGTTATGGATGCACTTAAAAGCCAGCATATTGAAAGTGCGGCGGGTCAGTTTACAGAGGGTGAGCGTGAACTTCGTCTGCGCTGGCTCGGCGAGGCTGCGACAATTGAACAAATTAAAAATATTCAAATTTTGCGTCGTGGTGGCCAAAGAATTATTGATCAAATTTTTTACATCAAAGATGTCGCCAAAGTCGAGGATGGGCTTTCGGATATTCGCCGGATTGCCCGCGTAGATGGAAAAGACGCTGTGGGCATTCAGATCAGAAAACAGCGCGGAACAAATGAAGTTGATGTGGCCAAGGCCGTTCGTGAAAAGCTAACCTCCATCAAAGACCGATTTCCTCCAACTTATGAATATCGTATTAATGTGGACTTTACGCGACCAACTGAATCCACAGTCAATTTAACTATCGAAAAACTGTGGTTTGCCGCGATTATTACTATTATTGTTTGTTTTTTATTTTTAGGAAGTATCCCGTCAGCAGTAAATATTTTATTTTCGATTCCAACGTCTATCGTCGGAACCTTTACCATTTTATATTTTTCGGGCTTCACGTTGAATTTATTTACCTTGCTGGCTCTGACTTTAGCTATTTCGATTGTTGTCGATGATGCCATTATGTTGCTTGAAAATATTGTGCGTCACTATCGAATGGGTAAAGGATCTTTTCGTGCGGCCTCTGAAGGATCGAAAGAAGTTTTGCCGGCAGCAACAGCTGCAACACTCGCTGTCATCGCTGTCTTTTTGCCAGTTGTTTTTATGGATGGAATCATTGGAAAATTCTTTTTCCAATTTGGTGTCACCATGAGTGCGGCCGTATGTTTATCTTTACTAGAGGCATTAACTATTACTCCTATGCGGGCCCATGCTTTTTTAAGTTCTGAACCAAAGATTTCAAAATTAGAACATTTCTTAGATGAGCTTTTTGAGAGCTGGGCAAAAACATATCAAAATATTTTAGCCAAAACATTGAAATGGAAATTTTCAGTTTTATTGGCTTCAATTGCTTTTTTTGCAGTTTCAATGTTACTGATTAAAAAAGTGCGTCAGGAATTTGTGCCGGCTCAAGATCAGGATTTTATTATTTTAAATGCCCAAACCAAACCTGGATCTTCTTTAGAGTATACAAGCCAAGCTGCGGAAAAAATTGAAGCGATTCTGAAAAAACATCCTG
>DALYIB010000097.1:0-1314 GCA_031970595.1 Pseudobdellovibrio sp. | reverse complement strand
GGTGGCGGCCCTGGCGCTACGGCGGTTAACAGCGTGTTCATGCCGATTTCTTTAAAGCCAAAAGCGGAAAGAAAATCTTCACACTTGCAAATCATGGATCAGCTCAGAACCGAATTTAAACAGATCAAGGGTCTTCGTATTACCATGAGAGATATCTCTGCCAGAAACTTATCTTCGGGCCGTCCGAATCCACTGGCTATTAGCCTGCGAGGGCCAGATCTAGATATTCTGGAAAAAAAATCTCAAGAGCTTACTAAAGAGCTGGAAACTCGCGGCCTGGCTGTCGATTTAGATACTGATTTCAGAAAAGGAATTCCTGAGTTGGTTTTAACTCCGGATCGAAAAGCCATGAAAGATCGCGGTGTTTCTGTCGATGCCGTCGGACAGGTTTTAGCTGCTACTGTGGGTGGAGTCAGACAAGGACGCTACACTGCCGATGGTCGCAGGTATGACATTCGCTTTAAAGTAATAGATGGCCAAATACAGAAGTCTGCAGACCTTAAAAAAATTTATATTCGGAATTTAATTGGCAATTTGATTCCTCTGAATGAGCTGGTCAAGGTTGAAGAAAAAGCAACAATTCAAGGAATTTCCCGCGTGAACAGACAAAGATCGATTTCTGTCTTTGGAAACTTGGGTCCCGGTCAGTCACAATCTATTGTCCTCGCTCAAACGGCTCAGATTGCTAATAAAATATTACCACCGGGCTATTCCTATGCCTTTGAAGGTGCGTCTGCAGGATTCGCCGACTCATTCAAAAGCTTAACAACAGCGTTGTTGGTCGGCATTTTGGTCGCTTATTTGATTCTTGCGGTCCAATTTAATTCCTTTATTCATCCGATTTCAGTCCTAGTCGCATTACCATTTAGTGTCAGTGGTGCGTTGATATCTTTGTGGATATTTGATGTCTCTTTGAACTTATTCAGCTTTATTGGTTTGATTGTCTTGATGGGGATCGCAAAAAAGAATTCTATTTTACTCGTCGAATTTACAAATCAAGTTCGTGAACATTCAGGAAAGAATATTTTAGAATCACTTTTAGAAGCTTGCCCGATCCGGTTGCGTCCAATTTTGATGACGTCTGTTGCTACTGTTGCGGCCGCAACACCGCTGGTAATTGGAAGCGAGCTGGGATCGGAAACTCGAATGCCAATGGGTTTATCGATTGTAGGTGGAACGATTGTTTCCACAATTCTAACATTATTTGTCGTACCAGCTCTGTATTTAGTGTTAGGAAGATTTGAATCAAAGAAAAAAACTGGCGGAGAGAGAGGGATTTGAACCCTCGGAACCTGTTTTGCAAGTTCGAGTCTT
>DALYIB010000096.1:0-9717 GCA_031970595.1 Pseudobdellovibrio sp. | reverse complement strand
CTAATTTGTCTTTATAGTTTTTAACCAAAGGAGTTTCGTCATTGTATTTTTGAAGTTCTTCTAAAATTTCGCGCTGACGAGAATTCACCTTTGCGGGCGTATCAACAACGATTTGAATCAGCATATCGCCATTGCCGATACCGCCTAATTTAGGAAACCCCTTTGATTTCAGACGCAACATCTGCCCGGAATGAGTTCCTGCGGGAATCTTAATTTGAGCTTTTCCAGATAAAGTTGGAATTTCTTTTTCTGCTCCCAAAATCGCTTCTGTATATGTCACAGGTAAATCTAATTTCACATCATGTTCGTCGCGTTTAAAAAGCAAGTGATCTTGGATTTCAATAATCACATATAAATCACCAGGCGCTTGATTCGTGGGTCGGTCGCCTTCGCCAGTTAATTTCAGCCGTTGGCCTTCTTTGACTCCGGCAGGAATTGTGACAGACAGTTTTGCAGCCTCTTCTTTGGGGCCGATTTGGCGCATAAAGCTGATGCCCTTTTCGGCTCCCGAGAAAACATCTTCGAGCGTGACTGACAGAGTGTACCTAAGGTCTGATCCGCGAGCGGCTTGCGATTTTGTGCGATTTCGCGCGCCACCAAATCCAGCCGCGTCTCCAAATAAGTCACCAAAAATATCAGCAAATGGATCGGCACCAGAACGACCGCCACCAAAGCCTCCGCCTGAGCGGCTAAAGCCGCCCTGACCAAATGGGTTTCCTCCGCCGAAAGGATTACCATCCGCCGAGCCAAACTGGTCATAGTTTTTTCTTTTGTCGGCATCACTTAAAACTTCGTAGGCTTCAGAAATTTCTTTGAATTTATCTTCCGCCTTTTTATTGCCAGGATTTTTGTCGGGGTGATACTGCATGGCCAATTTGCGATAAGCTTTTTTAATATCGTCAGCACTAGCAGATTTAGAAACCCCAAGAGTGTTGTAAAAATCCTTTTTACTCACAGTTAGTTGTCACCTTTCGGAGCTGTTGCAACAACAACTTGACCCATGCGGATTACTTTGTCGTGCAATTTGTAGGGTTTTTTAAAAACTTGCGAAACATGGCCTTCAGCTACTTGTGAAGTTGTTTCCGAGCTAATAGCTTCGTGATGAAGCGGATTAAAAGGTTGTTGATGAGAAGGAATTTCTTGAATTCCGTGTTTACCAAGAGCTTCTTTTAAATTTTTAGCAGTTAGCTCCATGCCCGTTTTGAACTGTGCAATAGTATCCGCGGAAACTTTAATTTCTAGAGCGCGTTCAAAGTTGTCCATAACCTCTAGAACATCGCGCGCAATGCGCTCAGCTCCGAATTTTAATAAATCCGAGCGCTCTTTGAGGGCGTTTTTTTTATAGTTTTCAAATTCAGCACGCAAATAAAGATATTCATTTTTCCATTTTGCAACTTCTTCTAAAGCCGTTTGTAATTCGGTTTTTTCGGCCTGTCCTGCCTCAGATTGCGAATCTGTCGCGGGATCACTATTTTTATTATTTTCTTCAGACATAAGACCTCTTTTTAATACCCACTTAGTTTGGGATTTATTTTAAAAATGTCAATCTATGCCCGAGATTTTTAGAACAGATTTGAACAAGACATAGCTTTAGAAAATTGAGGAAGAGTGTCAAAGTCTAGTTGCTGATTTTCTGTCAGTTGCGGAGCGACAGAGGTGTTTAAAAACGGGCTGAAGTCGAGCCGTATGAATGTATCTTGTTGAAGCTCGTTGGTATAAGTTAAGACATCCGCAAAAGGCGAGGGTGGCCACGTAAGACCTGATGAAAAACCAAATGAAAAAGATTCTTTTGTGCTTGCTTGATACCCGGGCACAAAAGGCGGATAAAAAGATTCTCCAGTGGTGGATTTCGATTTATTTTGATCCGCGGCGATTTTAATTCCCGCCTTAATAACCAATCCGCCCACAGCGACAGCTTTCATGACAGTGCTTTTGAAAAACTCTTTATCGCGAAAAATTTTAAAGCTCATTTTTTTTGACTCAGAATTAAAGCCGATTGAAATTCCAAAACCATAGGCACCGCCCCAATGTTTTTCATTAGTCCCGCCCAGGCCGACCAAGCTGACGGAAAGCAAAAATGAAATTTCATTGGACTGAGCAATGAGCTCAGGCTGGGCAGAAATTTTTTGATCGATACCAACAAGGATGTTTTGTATTTGTTTGTCGACGCGCAATTTAAAACTTTGTGAGCGATATTTTTCCGGATAATTTTCTTGATCGATTCGAATCATTTCTTGGATTTCAGGGCTTGGTTTTTCAGATTCGCCATCAAACAGAAAAATTGTTTTAGCTCCGGCGGCAGTCGACTTGAGAGACTCAGTCAAATAAAACAGCCAACGATTTTTTTGCAGAATCACTTCGGCTTTGCTGAGGATCGTCTGGCGTTTTTCCAAAAACGCAGGATCTTCGCTGCTGAGCGCGAAAGAGTATTGAATGAATATTAAAAAAACCACCAACAAACGAGACAACATAGTCGTATTAACATAAGCAATGTTTACACCTGTTTTAGGTAGATTATAAGCGACATGGGCTGTCTAGGTTTTTGACAAAAGACCTATTCTGTAAATAAGAATTTTTCGAAAACCTGATTGCTAATCAGACGACCTTCCGCAGTCAAAGTATATACGGAATCTGTTTTCGATAATATTTTTCTATCGATCAAGGGCTTAGAAATTTCTTGAATTTGCTGGACGATACCGGGGCCAAACTTAGCCTGCAGAGCGGATTCAGACAAACCGCTGTTTAATCGCAAGCTGGTGTGGCAAAAATCAGTTAAAGACTGGGGCTGCGTCAGAATTTCAAAGTGATTATTTTTGTGCTCAGTCGATCCCGACTGAATGTCGGAAGTATAAACTTGGATATTAGAGGCATTCCAAAAACGCTCTCCCCAAGTACTGTTCTGCGAATAGGAGTGTGCACTTAAGCCTAATCCCCAATAAGGACGATCTGTCCAGTACAATAAATTGTGCTGAGATTCTTTTCCTGGGCGAGCATAATTCGATATTTCATATTGATGAAAACCAGCCTTTAAAAGTTCTGAATCAATAATGTTAAACATTTCAACTTGTTCGTCTTCTAGAGGTCTATTTTTTGACAAAGGGTGTCCTTCAGGAACCGTCAAACAGTAAGGTGAAATATGCGAAGATCCCAATTCCACAGCTTTTTCCACATCGGAACGAAGCTCGTCGACAGTTTGTGTTGGAAGCGCAAATAGGAGGTCGAAAGAATAGTTCAAATTGTATTTTTGCAACAGCGAAAGCGTTTCAAAGGTCTGCTGTGCATTGTGTTCGCGGTGCACGGATTTTAACAGACGATCATGAAACGTTTGAGCGCCGACACTGAATCGATTGATGCCAGACGACAAATAGGTATTTAATTTTTTTTCGTCAACTGTGGCGGGGTTAATTTCAATTGTAATTTCAGTTTCTGGTCCAGTTGTAAATCCATGTTTTGCCAGTTCTTTGATAAGGTCTATAATATATTCAGCCGGAATTAGGCTGGGCGTGCCTCCGCCGAAATAAATTGTGGAAAGATTTTTTCCAGCAAAGGTTTTTTCAAAAAGATGTTTTTTAAATAAAATTTCTTTTTTGACGAGAGCAATATATTCGGCAGGTGGAAGAATTTCCGTTTGTACATAAGTTGCAAAGTCGCAGTAGGTGCATCTTTGTAAACAGTATGGAATGTGAATATAAACACCAAGGCCTTGCATAAACGTTTTTATAATGAAGGAAGCTGTATGAAGCAAATCAAATTTCAATTAAAAAACAAACTACCAGTTATTCTTGTACCTTCTTCAAAGTCACCCGTTGTCAGCGTGCAAATGTGGGTCAAAACGGGCAGCGCCGACGAGCCGAAGGGATATGAAGGAATCAGTCATTTTATCGAACACTTGGTTTTCAAGGGAACGCGAAAATATCAAGTCGGTGAAATTGCAAATCTTGTTGAAGCTTCAGGTGGCGAGCTGAATGCGTATACGTCGTTTGACCAAACCGTATTCTATGTAACGATTTCCAAGAACTATGCTGATGTCGCGTTGGATGTGATTGCCGAAATGATGGGTCACCCAACATTTGATCCTGCGGAAATTGACAGCGAACGCGAAGTTGTTTGTGAAGAAATTAAAATGGGTCAAGATTCGCCGCAAAGAAGTGCGTCTCAGCTGTTATTTAGCTCTGTTTTTAAAAAGCATGCCTACGGGATTCCCGTGATTGGCTATGATAAAAACGTACGTAGTTGGCCACAAAAAAAGATCGTTCAATATTTCCAATCCAGATATGTTCCGTCAAATATGTCGCTGATTGTATCTGGAGATTTTGATCCCAAACAAATGCGACAAAAGATTCAACAGTATTATTCTGATTTTAAACCATACAAGCTTAAAAAACTAAAACGACAAAAAGAAAACGTTCAAAAAAAATATTCCATATCTGCCAAACAAAAAGATTTGGCAGAAACCACATTCCAACTGGCGTTGCCAGCTCCGAACGTCAAACACAAAGACGTGCCGGCTTTAGACATTTTGGCATTATTGTTGGGACAGGGCGAGACAAGTCGGCTGTACGCCAATTTGCGACTTGAAAAAAATTTGGTAAATTCAATTTCCGCATTTAATTACAATCCGCAGGACAGTGGCCTATTTGCATTTTCTTTAAAGTATTCAAAGCAAGACAAGGAAGAAATTTTTAAAAATCTGTTTCAAGAAGTTGAAAAAATTAAGCAAACACCGCCTACATGGGCAGAGCTTAAAAAAGCCATCATTAATATTTCGTCCGAACAGTTTTATTCAATAGAGACCGTTGACGGTATTGCGCAAAAAATTGGTTCTGCCCAATTTTATTTGAACGACACAAATGCGCATGAAAAATACCTGAAGCAAATTCAAAAAATTAAGCCAATCGATATCCAAAAAATAGCTAAAAAGTATTTGCAGATAGAAAAAGCTAATATCAGTTTGTTGGGCCCAGACAGCGTCGCAAGCCATAAAAAGGTGGGCATGGATGCAATTCGCATATGGAAAAAAATCCAAGAACAAAAGCACAAACCAATTTCAGCAAAAGACAAAAAAGAAAAAATTTCAAAAATTGAATTTAAAAAAATCAAAACCCAATCTGCTAACGATGTTCAATCATTTAAAACAGATCGTGGCACGGAAATTTTATATTTGCCAAGCAAAGAAATTCCGACAGTGTCCGCAAAAATTATTTTCGGAGGTGGAGCTAGACTTGAAAGCGCGAGCCAGCAGGGTTTGACAGAAATGTTAACCCGCACGCTCATCACGAGCACGAAAAACTTATCCGAAGAGAAGCTGTTGCGTTCGATCGAGGAAAGCGCGGCAGGAATGTCGGCGTTTGGCGGCAAAAACACAATAGGATTTTCGATCGAGTACATGAAGGCCTTTGAAAAAAATGTATTGGCCATTGCGGATCAAGCGATTAACGAGGCTGTCTTTAAAGAGGACGTTTTTGAAAGAGAAAAATCCGTCTTAAAAAATCAAATCACAACACGCCAAGACCAGCCGTCCTATTTATGTGGACGCCAGTTTAATCAGGCGATGTTTCCCGGGCACCCATTATCATTTGACCAGTCGGGGACACATGAAACGTTGGATTCAATTCATCACACACACGTTGAAAAGTTTTTTGAGAAAATCAAAACAAATAATAATATGCAACTTGTTGTTGTTGGCGATACGGACATAAAGCACTGGATGAAACTAACCGAATCTATCGAAAAGAACTTTGCACGTGGAGATCGTCAACTGAACAAGTTTCCTGTCAAGCCGCTGTCCGAAAATCAGCGAGTATTTATGGAAAAAGACAAAGAGCAAAGCCACGTGATTGTGGGCTGGCAAGGACTGAGCCTTTCAGACCCTAGAAGGTATGTATTGCAAATTGTTCAAGCCGTTCTAGCTGGCCAAGGTGGTCGTTTGTTTATTGAATTGCGTGATAAAAACTCTTTGGCCTATTCAGTTTCACCCATTAAAATGGAATCACTAGAAACAGGTTATTTTGGTGGATATATCGCTTGCTCTCCGGACAAAGTTGAAAAAGCGTTGGAAATGTTTAAGCACGAGTTCAGCAAAATATCTGAAAACTTAATTTCCGACGAAGAGTTGTCACGTGCTCAAAAATATTTAATCGGTCAACACGACATTGGGCTGCAAAGAAAATCTTCTATCTGTAATTTGATTTCATTTGATCACTTTTACGGAAATCCTTATCAAGAGTCTTTGAATGTGGCAGATAAGTACAATCAAATCACAAAGCAGGACGTTTTAAATCTATGCCAAGATTTGTTTACTAAACATCATATTGTCAGCATTGTAGGTCGTTCGAAATAATTTAAACCGCATTTTTTATTTTTGTCTGCGGATCAAAAAATTTTGATTTCAATGTGCTACCAGCGTCTTGCATTTTTGACAGACACTGAGGCACATAGCCTGTGACATCTAGGGGTGATGATTTTTTTACTTCAAAAACATTTGAACGCGTAATCATTTCACCCTGCACGCCGGTGAGCTCTAGAATTTCTAAAATTTTTCTTTCTCCTGACGGCATTCGACGAATTTGAACTATTAAATCAATTGCATTTGAAATTTGATGTCGCAAATATTTTAATGGTATTTCAGGTTGCCCTAACAGAGACAAATTTTCTATTCGCGCCAAACAATCCACTGCCGAATTGGCATGAATTGTTGTCAAGGATCCTTCGTGACCTGTATTCATGGCCTGTAACATATCAAACGCTTCAGGACCACGACATTCGCCGACAATAATGCGGTCCGGTCGCATCCGAAGTGCGTTCACCACACATTCTTTGATTGTAATGGGATTTGTAATATTTTTCTGACTCAGCATCGAAACCCAATTCGGATGCCCGGATTGAAGCTCTTGCGTATCTTCGACAGAAACAACTCGTTGATTTTCTGGAATAAGCGATCCCAACGTGTTTAAAAAAGAAGTTTTTCCGGAACCTGTACCACCAGAAATAACGATATTGAGTCGGCACTCAACGGCAGATTTCAAAAATGCCGCTGACTTTTCGCACATAAACTGTAAATCGATCAGATCATCTAAACTAAAAATATTTTTTGAAACTTTACGAATCGTCAGTGTTGGCGAATTTGGCGTGAGTGGCGGTAGCGTAATATGATAGCGATGACCTTCTGGTAAAGTGCCATCAAAAGACAGACTGCTAGAAATATCTTTTTTGTCGTTTAATAATATAGAATAAACCAAATCTTGAAACTGTCTTGCGTCCAAAAAGCGACTGGCCGTTTGAACAAGCAGGCCCTTATGTTCGACAAAAATCTTATTCCAAGAGTTAACCATAACTTCGCTCATGTCTGCAGAATCTAGCAAAGAGCGGATCGGACCATATTCAAGCGTTGTTTTAATTGCAGACATAACCTCGTTTCGTCGGCCATTAGGCTGGACTTGAGTCGAGAAAATTAAAAATTTTTGCGAAAGCTAAACTTGAGTAGTGAATTAGCCGATAAGTGTATTAAAATGGGACATAAGGAATGAGTTTTTTATTAATATCTCCTGAACAACATTTTTCAGAAGTTTTAAAAGAGGCTTGCCAACAGCGTAAAATCAAAACGGCGCCATTGGTTGAAACCTACTTAGTCCATTTATTAAAACATTATCTGGATACCAAAAATTTATATCAGACAAATGACGCAGCCGCCGAGCCAGAACCCCAAACCTTGGCTGAAATGTATTTGGTGGCTATGAATTCAGAAGCCCCTAAAAACAAAGAAATGATGAAAACCCTGGCGGATCGAGCTTTGTATGTGTCGGGTTTTTTCGGAGACTCTCTTCAGAGAAAAGTTGTTGATATCGATTACTATTCCAACATTGGCAGTGCGGCTTATAGTAATTTGGCAGTTTGGACCAAAGAAGACACTGTCGCCAGCATTTATAAGACTTTTTCACAACGTTTTTTAGAGTTTGTGGACGTCTTAAGCTATATCAGCGAAAAGTCCGCAGTTCAAACAGATCAAAATGTTCTGCGATTGTATGATAAATACATTAAAACGGGATCTGATTTGGCCAGAGATCGACTGATTCAAATGGGCGTCCTTGCGCTTCCTAAAGATCAATTGAAAATCAAGAAAGCCTAGGCTAAGTTTAAACCATGAGTTTAAGTCAAATGATAGTGATTGGAATCATTATTCTTATTGTGATTCCACCAGAAAAACTGCCTGGGGTTATGCGTGAAATTGGACGTTTTATGAACGATGTTCGTCGTCAAACGTCAGGCATTTGGGACGATATTAAAAAAGATGCGGCTTTCAATCCAGAAGAATTTACAGCTAAAAAACTTTTAGAACCAGACAAAGTTGCACCACAAGGTTCGTTGAAACCAGAAACAGGCAATGTATCCGAGGCGAAACCTCAAGAAGATAAAAAAGATGACGGATCAAAACCAAGCTGAGCCTAAAGAAAACATGACATTTATCGAGCACTTGATTGAGCTTCGTGACTGTTTAAAAAAAGCAGCGCTGGCCGTTGTTGTTGGCATGTGTTTATGCTGGGGCCTCAGTGATTATATCTTTGAATACATTCGAAAACCCATTCAGCCCTTTTTACAAGGGGGAGGTCTTGTATTCACCGGTCCGATGGATAAGTTTTTGGCGCATATTCGAATTTCATTAGTTTGCGGTGTGATCGTATCTTGTCCTTTTTGGTTATATCAAATCTGGCGATTCATTTCCCCAGCTTTATATAAAAGTGAAAAGAAAATTGTTTCCGGATTTGTTATTGCGGGGACGGTGCAGTTTTTAATCGGTTCGGCATTTTGTTATTATGTGGTGTTTCCTGGAGCTTTTCAGTTTTTAATGGAGTTTGGTGGTACGGTTGATAAACCGATGATCACCATTTCCCAGTATTTAGATTTTTTTACTCAAACGATTTTAATTTTCGGCTTTACATTCGAAGTTCCTGTGGTGATTTCTTTTCTGGGAATGATTGGAATTATTAGCTCCAAGTTTCTTAAAGAAAAGCGTCGTTACGCGATTGTGATTAACGCCGTGGTTGCGGCTATTGCCGCGCCTCCGGATGTTCTAAGCATGATGTTATTGTTAGTCCCTTTGGCGATTATGTATGAAATTTCTATTTGGGTAATTATGTATTTTGAAAAGCGCAAAATACAACAAATGGAAAAAATCAATTTTTAAAGGAGTCTTTGTGAAAAAAATTATTTCTGCATTTTTTATGATGGCGGCGTTGTCAGTAAACGCACAAGAAGTCAGTGTTAATAAAGTAGAAGCCAATCAAGATACGACAATTTCAATAAAAAAAGGATCTTCTGTTGAGCCTAAAAGAAAATATTCGATCGTCGAGGGCAATCACGATTTAGCTGGCGACAAGGATGTTGTGGCAAAAAGCGCCGAGAAAAATTGGAAGGCGGCTTGTACAGAGTGGAAAAAAGAATTTCGTGAAGACAACAAAGATAACAAAATTATTTCGATCGTTTGTGGATCTATGAAGTGCGAAAAAGAGGGCGTAGAAACAACATGCCGATCGCTTGCAAAGTATAAAATCAAAACTTTAGCCGAAGAATAATTATTTTACAGAACGAATAATTTTAATTTTTTGCTCGCCGGATTTAATATTCAAAATCAATTCGGCGAATTCCTCAGTAACAGCATTGTTATAGCCCAGTCCTTCAACTTTTAAATTATACTCGCCGGCTTTAACGGGAATGCGTAAA
>DALYIB010000095.1:0-9802 GCA_031970595.1 Pseudobdellovibrio sp. | reverse complement strand
TCCAAGAGCGTTTAACACAAGTGATTGAATTTAAACCTGATCAGTTATTTTATCTGAAACGCACCGAAGAAGGCGATAATCAGCTTTACAGTTTCAACGTACGCAGTTTGCAGTCGCAATTAATTCCCACGCAACAAAAACAAATTCAATACCTTCGCAAAGCAGATTCGAAGTTATTCTTTACCAGTCTGAATAATGGCGTCGCAAATATTTATTCAGCGGAAGTTCAAAACAATCAGCTTGCAAATATCAAAAGCGAATCTCACTTTTTAACAGGCAGTCTGAGTTTTGATGTTTTGAATAATCAAATTATGACGACTCAGCATACAGGTCGCGGTCTACATGTCTTTGCGTCGAAACCTTACAACGTCACTTTGCCTCAAATTAAAAATGAAATCAGCCAGCACTACGATTTTAAAAAAATAGCCCCGCCTCAGACATCAACCCAAACCGAAGATTATGAATCCGGTTCGTATTTATGGCCGCAGTATTGGTTTCCTTTTATTTCGACCAGTTCAACCCAAAAAGGAGCTTTTATCCAGGCTTCGACATCAGGCTTCGACCCACTCAACATCCACAGTTATAATGTTTCGTTAGGTTACGATACTTACTTGAACGATTTGTCTTATACTGCCCAGTATTTGAATTCTTATTGGGAAACACAATTTCAACTAAACGCAACACGCACCTATCAAATTTTCGGAACATCGACTTACAGAATTCAAAAAGATTCCTACAGCCTCGGAATTTCTCCGGACACTTTTTTTATTGATGAAGACTTTAATTTCAGTTTTGGACCCATTGCCAATTTATCTGATGATGACCAACGGACAACTCAGCACATCGGAGGTTTTGCACAGGCCAGTTACGCCGGCTTTCAACAAAAGGTTTACCAATATCATCCTCAGTCAGGATGGGGAGCTGTTCTTCGTTATCAAAATTTAAAAGCCCAAACGAATACAGCAGCCAATCTTTCGGACTATTCGCAGGCGCTGGGACAATTGTCAGTTTACGAATCCCGCTTTTTACCAACTGATCATGCCTTGTATTTTAAAGTTGATGGTCTTTATACTTTTGAAAATGTGTCGACAACACGATTTGGTGTCAGCAGCACGTCTTTCCCGATGGCTTCTGATGCGATCATGCCGCAATTCCATTTACGTGGTTACCAAGAAGCTCAATTTTTTGGCTCGCAAATGGTGACCTCCTCACTTGAATACCGCTTCCCCATCAAAAATATTCATCGCGGGTCCGGCACCGATCCCTTTTATATTAAAAATCTGACGGGAGCTTTTTTTGTTGATGGCCTCGCGGTCAAAGGTTTTGGAGAAAACGAGTTCGGAATCCTGATTCCACAAAGTTTGAATGATCATTATTACAGCGCAGGCGTCGAAGCCCGTTTGAATACGACGATGGGTTACTTTTTACCGCTGAAATTTGTCCTGGGATACTATGTACCTTTTTCACCGGCTTATGCCAAAAATGGTCAAATGGCGCTCAGTTTACAATTAGGCGGATTTTAACCGCCAGTTGCGCTAACCAACTTGACAACCTGATGTGTCATTTGGAAACTAGACCTAAGAGGGGTTTCTATGGACACCAATTTAAATCAATCACGATCTCAATACTCTCAAGCCAATAATGCGACTTGGATTCGCGAGCTTGTTTCTGCGGATGAACAACTTGAAAAATCAGTGATGTTGGATATGAATTTGGGCTTAGACACCCAAAGAATTTTGGTCAACGAATCTATTCAGTTTTTATTGCGACTGAAAAATGATTTCGCAGAAGCTGCAGCTCAGTTTAATGAATTAAAACCATCCGTTTTAGGCCGTATTAAAATTTATGGGATTGCCAAAACACATGCCGATTTCATGATTTTCCGTAATGGTTATAAAATGATTTTCTCGATCAAATCAGCAGGTGTTATCAGCATCCGCTTTCATTTTGTTGGTAACATGGCCATCCCACAACCCAATGCTGTTGGTGAAAAAGTCACTATCGTTATGGACGAAGAATTGATTGAATCTAAATGGGGCGCATTCGAAGAAGTCCTTTGGACATACAAAGGTCAAAGCTTTCAGATTCCTTATTTAGTTCGTCACTATTTAACTGTTTTCGTGAAAGACAGCGCTCGTTAAAAAAAATCCCCGGGTTTTCCCCAGGGATTTCATCATTCTAATTTTAACTTTAGATCCTAATTAATAGCGCAATTGTATTCCACACGCACTGTTCTGCCTGCTGGAATATTCGGGCTGAAATTTAATGTATTATTCACAATCGAAGTCGATACAGCGCCCATAGCTGGCGTAATAGTGACGTTCACATCACCCACTGGAGCACATTCTAATTGAATGGATCCCAATGCTCTGACAATGCGATCTTTGAAGTAATTTAAATTCTGTGAATAATCGCTGGCACAAATACTACCCACATAACCGTTCGTTAGCTGCGATAGTTCACTGTACTTGTATCCGTAATGACTTTTCGCTCCACCCGCATCCTGCGCTGCCATACATGCCGAATCACCTGGCTTAACAATGATCGAATTCACGCTGAAACGCTTATCCTGTCCAAATTTTTGTTTTACTTTGTTCACATAAGACTGCGGTAAATCATCCGCCTCAAGCGGTTTATTTTCTCCGGCATAATAAACCTGTGTCGCGTCCCCACCCACAGAACGCTCATCCTCATCCGATAAAACTAAAACCGAAATCGAAGAATCTTGACGATAGCAGTTATTGTACTGCGCATATTCCGCATGCCAGAAAGCGGCTTTAATAGCTCTTTCATCATCCGTATTCGCCCAGCCCGCGCCGATATTGGCGATGGTCTGTGTAAATATTGAATAAGGATTTGTTGCACCCGCATTTAAAATCCAAGCTGGAGATCCGACATAATTAATCCAATTACGTGAAGCTCCCCAGTACAAGACACCATTATTATAAACATCTTGTGCGCGTGTCACAGTCACACACATATTCCAATCAATATTCGAAGCTGACAAGTCATTCACAAATCCCTGTAACTTCTGAGCCAGTTGTGTATTTTCAGGCGACATCGAATTAGAATCATCCACCACTAACAAGATATCCACTTTGTTGTCTGTCACTTTCACAGTGTCTTCAAACACAACTGGACGAGTTGTAATAATTTGTGGTCCAACGATGACTTCCAATGGATCTGCGAGAACAAATGTATTGTAACCCGAAGCTGTCGCAGTTAAATAAATCAAATATCTGCCTTGGCCTGCAGCTGCAAATTCAGGAACCGAAGAGGAGCCCGTTAATCCCGTCACGTTTACAGCTTGACCGTCACGATAAACTGTCCACGTGTGTGTCGCACTGGATGGATTACAACCCGATGTGACTGTTGGATTGGGTCCTGCTGTTGTGATACTGACTGAAACAGCTGTTCCATTAAGTCTTGGAGCACAATTTAAAGTCAGTGTTTGTGGACCGCTGTTATCAACCGTCAAAGACAATGGAGTCGTCGTGCTCCAGTTTGTATGGTTTGGATGACTGGCAGTTAAATAAACTAAATAGGTTCCAGTACCTAGTGACAAGAAGTTCGGATTTGAATTCGCTCCACCCAAACCGCTGACTGTGACAGTCTGACCATTTTTCGTAACTGTCCAATTATACTGAACACCTGCTGGATCGCAGTTCGCGCTGATCAAAGGATTCGAAGACGATGACGTCAATGTCAAAGAAGTTAAAGTTCCGTTAATTCTTGGATTACATTCAATTGGAGTTTTATCAACAGGAACAACATTCGATGAAACTGTCACATTCAAAGGACTTGAGCTTTGCCAATGGGCTGAACCTGAAGCTGTGGCATATAAATAAACACGGTATTGACCAGGACCTTGCGCGCGGAAATCCGGAGTAGAGTTGGCACCTGATAAACCAGAGATCGTAACAGCTTGAGACTGGTTGTCTTTGTAAACGGTCCAAATATACATTCCAGCTGCTGGATTACAGTTTGCAGCCAATGTTGGATTTGCATCCGTTCCGTTGATCACAACACTTGTATATGTTGAATTCAACTTCGGATCACACGTCAAAGAATTCCCAACGCCAGAACCAGGAACCACAAACTCCAAAGGAGAAGTCGTCACATAAGGTGAAAATTCACCTGTTGAATCAGTCGCAGTTAAAAATAAATAATAAGTTCCACTGCCTAAAACTTTGAAGTCAACCGAAGCGGGATTTTGACCCGACAAGCCTGGAACAGTCGTTGATACAACTGATGAATCTGGTTTTTTCACAACCCATTCATAGCTTACGTTCGCTGGGGTACAATTCGAAGTGACCGATGGTAATGCTGTTCCTGAATATGTATATGTTTGTAAATTCTGATTGATCTTAGGATCACACTGAACCGGATTGGGTGTGCCAGAATTACTGTTTACTTTTAAATTATCGGACTTAGAAAATTTAACGGGTGCGCATGAATAAATAAATAGAAAACCCACCACCAACAAGATTGTCTTAAACATAGAACTCCCCTAATAGTCTCATAGTAATGCAAAAAGTGAATTTAAGTAATACGTCGAAAGTCTGGTTCGTCACTTTTTGATTCATTTCGGTCTAGAATCGAGATGACACTCTTGTTGTGTTTCAATCCGAGACGTAAAATAAACATTATCGAGATAGTGGAGGAAACGTGAATTTAGGATTAATGCTATTGACCCTGTTAAATGTGATCTTATTAGCTGGACTTTCATTCAGTTTGTTTCTGCGCCTGAAGGAAAAAAAGGAAGATCAGCGTCTGACGAAGGGGTTGCAGCTTCTGCAAAATAAAATCTCGATTCTCGAAGATTTATCTGATCGTACGGATGAACAAGTCCACAAGCTTGTCCATTTAATCGACCAAAAAACAGTTGAAATTCGTTCACAAATTCATTCCGCAGATCAAAAAATTGAACAAATCAACATAGCGCTTTCAAAAGCCTTAGATATTTCCAAAGTATTTAACGACCAAGTTCCCCACCAAGAAGTCATTGATCGTCAAAAAACGACTTTATACGTTCAAGCAGCAAAGCTGGCTCACCAAGGATATTCCATCGAGCAAATCGCAGCCAAAGTGGATCTGAGCCCTGCCGAAATTGAATTGATTGCCAAGGTCAACAAAGATCAATTGCAGTTTTCCGAAGAAGCTTTACCCAGCTGGATGAACTTGAATATGGACGTCCCATCAGTAAAAAACAATACTGATTCTGAACTGGAATCATTCGCCCAAGCTTTAAATCAGCAGAATCAAAAAATGAGTCAATCGGTAGCTGCTACTGCCTTTGACCCTTTGGCGCAAAACTTGGAAGCCCAAATGAATCTTAAAAAAGAATTCGATCGCACAGTGAAAGCGGTCCCACAGGAATTTATTGAAAACACAACAGATTCAAAAAATCAAAAAACGATCAAGCCTTTTGAATTCAGAAGAATTATTGCTAATAAAGTGAATTAATGAAAGTTGGCCATCATTTCGATCACTCGATCCATAGCCTGATCAAAACGCTTTGAATCAATCGCAAAACTCAATCGAACATATCCTGGGTGACCAAACTCTTCACCTGGGACAGTCGCTACAAAATATTGTTCCAGTAAGATTTCACAAAAACGGGCCGAGGTATCGACAGCAACACCTTGGTATTTTTTACCCAAAGACTTTCGGATATCGATCCAAAAATAAAAAGCCCCATCCGGAATATAAACTTGAAATGTCGGAATCTGCTTAAACTTCACCAAAGCACTTTCAAGACGCTCTTTGAGCATTTGATTGGTTTGCACAATTCGCTCTTCTGAATGCATGAGTGCCGCTTCAGCTGCTTTTTGAGAAATACTTGAAGGCGCACCCGTCGCCTGTGAAGCAAAATCGCCAATGGCTTTAATAATCTTTTCAGGGCCCATAGCCCAGCCCATTCGCCAACCCGTCATCGCATAAGCTTTAGATCCACCATTAATAACCACTGTGCGATCACGCAGTTCGGGAGCCACCTGCAATAAATGCGGCGCTACTTTGACCTTATTAAACATCAAGCGATTATACATATCATCGCTGATAATATGTATACGTGGATATTTTAATAAAACATCTGCCAAAGCTCGTAATTCTTTTTCAGAATAAATAAATCCTGTCGGATTCGATGGAGAACAAAATAAAAAAACTTTCGTATTTTGATTGATATTTTTTTCAAGATTTTCAGCAGTTAATTTAAAGTGAACATCCGCTTCACACGTCACAATACGCGGTTTAGCACCGGCCAGTTCGGCCATAGCTGGGTAACTGACCCAGTAAGGAGAATGAATAATAACCTCATCCTGCGGATCACATAAAACTTGAAGAGCCGTAAAAATAGAAAACTTGGCTCCGCTCGTGACTGTGATTTCTTTTTGCGGACTGTATTTCAAGCCTAAATCTTCTTCGGTTCTACGTGCGATCGCTTGTCTGAGTTCGATCGTTCCCTGAGCCGCAGTGTATTTCGTAAATCCATTTTGAATCGCTTGAATGCCGGCCTGCGCCGCCTCTGGATAAGTCGGCCAATCCGGTTCACCCACGGTTAAAGAGATCACATCATGACCCTTCATCGTTAAATCGCGGGCTTTCGCTACCAATGCTAAAGTGGGTGAAGATTTTAATGATAAAGCTCTTTGCGAAAGCATACTTACCTCTTTAGTTTTTTAATTAATTCAGGAGCTACAAATTCTGGAACTAAACCAACTGGATTCCCGCCGTTGCGGGCCAATTCTTTAACACCACGTGAAGAAATGTAATAATATTCAGGACGCGAAAATACCATGAATGTCTCGATGTCTGGAGCTAGCCGATGATTCATATTCGCCAGCGTTCCTTCGTATTCAAAATCCGCCACGGCTCTTAGACCTCGAATAATAACTTGAGCATTTTTAGAGCGCATATAATCAATTGTTAAGCCTTGATGAGATTCCACGAAAACATTTTTTTGTCCTGAAAAACATTGCTTGATAAAAGCCTCTCGTTCAGAGGCCGTAAATAAATAACTTTTATCAGATGAGTTCGAAACAAGGACAATCACTTGATCAAAAATTTTTGAAACGCGTTGAATGATATCGATGTGGCCAATCGTAATTGGATCAAAACTTCCTGGGTAAACGGCGATTCGTTGCATGGTCTAAGTATTCTCTGCTTTTTTACAGAATAAAGAAAGGCTTTTGTCTCCGTAATCCTGTTTGTCATAACAGGTCAGATCACCATACTCTAAATCAATGCGCTCTTGCTTGATGGCCTCGATAGCAATTAACGTCCCTTGATTAAAAACTTGGCTATCGCGCAAAGCCTCCATCACTTCGTGAGCCATTTTTTCAGTAAACGGAGGATCAATCAGAACTAAATCAAAGGCGTCACCTTTATAGCTTTTCAAAAAACTCAGAACATCCTTAGACACGATAGAGCATTCGCTCGTTGAAATTTTAAGCAATTCGATGTTTTCTTTGATAATTTGGATCGATTTCGAGTTTTTCTCCACAAAAGTGACATGAGAAGCCCCCCGCGAAAGAGCCTCGAGCCCCAAGCTGCCTGTTCCGGCAAACAAATCCAGCACCCGCGCTCCATCTGTATAGTGCATCCATTTGTTAAATAATGTCTCTTTCACTCGATCCATGGTTGGACGAATATGATTGGCTTTAAAGCTGGCTAAATGACGACCTTTAAATTTTCCCGATATGATTCGCATAAAGCTTTTCTATACTGTCGATGGTCGTTTGTATATGTTCAAATGGCTTTTTTATAAATCCGATCACATTCGGGTATTCATCCGACTGAATATTTTCCGACTTAGTCCCCGTAAATGCTGAAATAACAATAACCGGTATTTCAGGATTCATTTCAGCCAAGACTTCAAAACCATTTTTTTCTGGCATCAATAAATCCAAGATAACTAAATCAATATCCTTATTCAGATCTAAAATTTGCAAAGCTTTGACGCCATTTTCAGCGCCTGTCACCAGATGGTTTTTTTGACTCAAAATGCGCTCTAAAGCTCGGCGGATTAAGTCCTCATCATCAACAATTAAAATTTTCACTTTTTAAACCTCAAAATAAATTGCGCACCTTTTTTAAAATTTTCATTATAAATTAAATCTGCGCCCATTTTTAACATCAACTTCTTGGATAAAAACAATCCCAACCCTGTTCCTTCTCCCTGAACTTTCGTTGTCTGAAACGGCGTAAATACAGTGCTTTGAATTTCTGGAGGCAACCCCGGGCCATCGTCTTCGACAATAAAATCATGAAACTCTTTTTGTTCCACATAGTATATTTTAACAGTGCCCTTATCCGACATCGCTTGGCAGGCATTTTTGATTAAATTAAATAAGACTTGCTGCAGATAAATAAACTGCCCGGTCACAACCACAGGCTTAAGATCAATAAATACCCGATGCTGTCGCACAAGTGATTTTAAAAAGATCATTGTTTTATGAACAATGCTTGAAAAATCAATCGATTCCAGACTGACATTTTGATCATTCGCGAAACGACTCAGATCGCTGACAATAATTTGCGATCGCTCGACAGCTTTTAAAACTTCTCTCATGTCCGATTGCAATGTCACTTGATTTTGGACCTTCGGATCTAACAACAACATCTCTGCATACATTTTCAAACCCGTCAGAGGGTTGTTCAATTCATGCATTAAGTGATTCGCCAATTGTCCCAAAGTAGACATTTTCTCGTTCTGGATCAAATTAGATTTCAACTGATTCAGCTGATTCTGGTTTTCATAAACCATAAAAATATATTTTTTATTTTCGACTAAAAAATCGGTATGAAGGATCTCGTAATCAGCTGAACCTATTCGGACTTGCTTTAACGAAGCTGTTTGTCCGACTGGGCAATTTAAACAAGGCTCTTTCCGATCAGATAATACCTGATAACATTTATTCATAACTTTGCCAGAACGTGGCTGATAGTTCGAATGGATTAAATTAAAATCCCGATCAATCACATGAATGGGATCTTTATAAGCCTGAAATAGCTGACGCCATTGATTCATCACACGCTGTTCAACGAATTCAGAAAACCAACGCGTCGAGGACAAGGAAATCAAACTGAGTCGATCCTTAAAGTAATCATCGAAGGCCACTTCATCAATCCCCTTACCTTGGGATTCTATATAAAAATAGAAATCTCCTTCTGAGTTTTCTATTTGCCATTGAATAATTTTACCAATAGGTCGTTGTAAAATATTAGCCAACTGACTGTGAAACTGATCGTGTGAAAAATCCAAACGATAATCAATTATTTTGGTTTTTTCATTTTTGCCATCCGTCTCAAAAGCAAAACTCAGCCCGTTGCGATTTTTTATCAGAAAACCGTATTTGTAAAAAGAACCCATTTTTTTAAAATCCGACGAAAGATTTTTCATCAAATCAGACACAAAGTCAGATCTTTCCATTTCGGAATTAATATAATCAAAGAAAAAAAGTAATTTTTTCTCTTTGTTTTTCCTAGAGAGTTCTTGATTTTGAAACTCATCCAGAGCTGTCTTTTTCTCGGCTGATTCATCCAGAAGGAATCGATTCAATCTTTCTAGCTCATTTTTTTTCGACTCAGTGCTTTCTTTGATTTTCTTAACTTGCTCTTGGCGATTTAAATCTGCGATCGCATGACCGATTCGGATTGATAATTGATCTATTTCCGATTCGGAAATATAAATATCTGGCAATGTTTGCTGCAAAAAAGCCCAATCATATTGGGCTTGATTCATTACTAAAATTTTGATTTGAAAATTTTGGGAAGTATTTTGTAGTAGAAAATTTTGATC
>DALYIB010000094.1:0-9813 GCA_031970595.1 Pseudobdellovibrio sp. | reverse complement strand
ATTGGTACCACTTCAACAGCTTTGTTTGCTGCCGCTGGCAGTAACTATATTGGTAAACAAGTGGCCTGGGCCCATTTCTTTTATAAAACGGCCAGTGTTTTTATTTTTTATCCTTTTACACAATTTTTTCTGGATACAGCGACGGAAATGCATGCCAGCTCGTCGCGTTTAATTGCCAATGCGCATTTCTTTTTTAATATTGCATCGGCAGTTGTTTTTTATCCTTTCATTAATAAGGGCGCCGCTTTGATTGAAAAATTATTTCCTAAATCTGTACAGGATGAATTTGGAACCGAATACCTGGCGCTGAATAATTACCAAAATTCGTCGTTGGCGATTTCTTACGCCCAAAGAGAAATCATGCGCACGGCGGATATTGTTGTCAGCATGCTGAAAGACAGCGTTGTCCTGTTTGAAAACGAAGATCCTGTGCTGATTCAATCGATCAAAGATCGTGATAACCAAGTGGATTTTTTATATCGTGAAACAAAAATGTTTTTACTGGATCACGCCAATAAATCATCGCATGTGGTTCATCAAAATATAATGAATTTAATTATGTTTATCAGCGACCTAGAGCGTGCCGCGGATTCGATTGATATTAATATCCGCGCGCTGGCGATCAAAAAACACGCTCTTAAGTTGGAATTTTCGAGTGAAGGCTGGCAAGAAATTAAAGATATGCATTCCCAGGTTGTCAAAGTCGCTTCGATGGGTATTAACGCTTTTAATAACCCCGATATGTGTTCACTAGCGATTAAATTAAAGCGCGATCTAGCTAAGATTGAAATTTCATATCGTGAAAATCATATTTCGCGCCTGAACAGAGGCTTGCGCGAATCTATTAATACAAGTTCGATTCATCTGGATTTACTGAGTGAATACAGACGTATTGCATCGCTGTTATGTAATCATGCTTATAACAAATCGAAAACGGACTCTGAACCTGAAAGTAAAAATAATTTTCAAGGCACCGAGGATTTGTCATGATTTTACCAATCGTACTATTGACTGTGGCGAATGTATTTATGACTTTTGCCTGGTATGGACATTTAAAAACGGCCAAGGATCAAGCTCTGTGGATTGTCATTTTAATTTCTTGGGGAATCGCCCTTTTTGAATATTGCTTTCAAGTTCCGGCCAACCGCCTGGGATCAGAACACTATACCCTGCCCCAACTGAAAATCATCCAAGAAGTGATCACCATGACAGTCTTTGCCGGCTTTAGCGTATTGTATATGAACCAACCCCTGAAGCTGGATTATTTATGGGCGGGATTATGTTTGCTGGGGGCTGTGTATTTTATTTTTCGGGGGTAATCAATTCCCCGATTTAAAATAATATCCACTTTCTTTCACGGATTTCTTTATGATCTCTTCGATTTTTTCACGTTCTTGTGGCGACAACTTAAGACCCGGCGCCGTAGAAATATGAACACGAGCTGTTCCATCCAAAGATTCTTTCGCTCGAATTTGAACATTAAAATTAACACCTTCCAAGCGACGCATATCGATTACAGCACCGGCGGAGGTTCTGATTTTCTTTTCAATATCTTCACCCTGCTTGGCAATCAAATCCGAATCGGCTTTTTTGGTTAAACCACTGACTTGACTGAATCGCAATTTTCCCGATTCACCTTCTTTGGCCGTTAAAATATCCGATAACCTGCGAGCTTCGGCCTCGGAGACTTCACGACCCTTTAAGTACGCTTTACAACCATCCCCGGAACACGTCACCACCGCCGACGAATCCCCCGTGGCTTCTTTGAACGCGCTTTCAATTTGTCGTTTTCGGGACGTCACATCACCCGTCAGTAACTGTTCACCCGTGCGGGCTTTTTCTAGAAAATCATCCAAATTTTTGGCCTTTCCAAAGGCAGCCGCAGATGTTTGCTGAATATGATCTGCACCCAAGCCAATCATATCGATCGAAACACCCCCATGATCCGAACCAGCCAGCGTCGCATATTCCCGCTGCACATTGCGAAGACCGGGCGAAAAAGCATCGGCTTTATTGAAATAACTGGATAACTGATTCATCGATTGATCTGATATTTTTTGTAAACCGAATTTTTTTTCAATCAGAGCTTTGGCTTCCGCCGGATTGTCTTTATTTTTTCTCAGAATTTCAATCACATCCCGGTGTAAATTCATATCCTCGCCATAACCAATCACCATTTGCGTTCCCTTAAACTGATCCAAAACCTGAGTTCGCAATTTTTGAGCCTCGGAAAACTCCTGCTGAGCCCATTTTTTAAAATCAGGATTATTGATGCCATCGACAAACATGCTGCCGTCTTTGTTTTGACGTGCGTATCTGGCTGCAAGATTCGCCATATCATCTGTTTTAGCTATTGAGGCTTTGAACCAATCCGCAGGGCCATCGCCTTCACGAACAATTTTTTGATCCACTGTGATTTTAGCAAAGTCTTTATTGGATTGTTCAATTAACTTTTTAATTTCACTATCGATCGACAGACCTGGAATATCTTCGTAAGCCACTCGCAGTGACTTGTAATCAGAAAAATATTGAAATTTGAACCCTGGATTTTTTTTCTGAATTTCCAGTTCTAAGGCTTTGAATTTATCAAACTGAATTTCCTTGTACATATTCGTAAGCGATGTTACAAATTCTTCGTCTTTAAAAATTTTATCATTCATCGACTTCAGCGCTGAGTTTTCAATCGTCACACTTTTAGATCTGGCCGTGGGTGCCGAAATCGCATTCAACCATTCCTGATTCTGAAAAGTCGTCGTCGTATTTTTTTGACTGAACATTTCAACGATTTTCGCTTTGGACAGATTGGTATCGGCCAAGCGTCTGGCTAGCTGACCTTCGGTTCTGCGAACAGCCGTTGTTCCCACGGCCTTGACCGCATTTTTAGCCAGTGCTTTTTCAAAAGCGACACCAGATACCACATCCGCTAATACCGAGCACATCAAACGTTGCTTTTCAAGCGGCGTATAGCATTGAATTTCTTGGTATTCTTTTTCAATATAGGATTTCACAGCTTTCCAAGTCGCTGATAAGGTCAAAGTTTGATCGGGATTGTATTCGGTCAAAGTGATATATTCTTTCGGAGTCCAGCCAATTTCTTTATAATATTGTTCTTTAGTCATATGACCGTGAATCATCATTTGGGTTCGAATCGCCGAATATTCATTATTTTTAATCCATAAATAAGCTGGTGTTATTTTTTCCAAAGCCTTTTTATTTTTTTCTTCCAGCAGATAACGAGTCAGTGGATTACCACGTGCCAGTTCCTTTTTACATTCCAGATCACAATGTTTAAACATTTCTTCACGCGCTTTGATCGAATCTGAGACATTATTCAAATATTTTTTTAAAATCACTGGCGTTTCTTTGGCTATGGAAACTGTCATCGCGCCCAACTGTCTTGGCAGTTCCAGTAAGCCAATCACACAGGCTTGGAAACTGTCGCCGGCACCATATTGATTTTGTACACACAACGAAGCCTCATCACATTTTTTAAATCTCCATGAATCATCACCGGCCGATTCACGAATGCGATCACAGTTGTAAGTTTCTGAATGAACTTGGCATAAACTGGATTGCAGCTTAATCAACTGTAAGGATCGTCCGTCACACGTTCCTTTGGCTTTCATTTCACAGGTTTTTTGAATGTCTTTGATTTCTTGAGGCGTGAACTGTTGCGCAAATAAAAAATTTGCAAAAAACAGATTTAACAGCCATATGAATAAAAAGCGCCATCCCACATATTCTATTCGGAATGACGCTGTAAAAACCCACTAAGACAATGGTCTAGCTTTTTGTGTCGCTTCTATAATTGAGACATATTCTTTTTGAAAAAGGGCCATCACAGTCTGTGCCAGCTGCTTTGGCTGAATTCCAAAATCCTTGAGGCAACAGGTTGGAACCGGCGTTCCTGAATTGACTACATTCAATGCAAAATGAATCATTGAAGAAACTGTGGATTGGCCCGCAATTGAAATACTTAGTTTTCGCCTTTGTCCTTTGTTCAAAAAATACAGATCATCCCCTTGACGAACAAAGTTCTGGGCATTTAATTTCGCCTGAGACATCAATCGGATTTGATCGGCAACAATACTCGCGAACAATCTTTGTAAACTGACAGCTGAAAATAATTTTTGATCAAAAAACTCAATCACAAAATGGAGCATTTCATCACCACGAATTTCTTCGTTGGCAATTAAATCTTCTAGGTCAACCATGTGATCCACAGAGACATCGCAAGCACCCACCCAAGAAATCACAGAGGGGCCTAATAATCGATGGTTTTCGTACGAATACAAAGGTCGTAATTGACTGCCATCATACTTTATTTTTTTCTTGATCCACAGCGACTTCATACTAGAAAATTCCCTAATATATCAACTCGGTTCACACGAAAAGCTCTTTTAGCACGCATACACGATTCACACTCGCCACACCATTGTTCCAGATTTTGATAACACGGCCAAATCATCTTGAAAGGAATCATTAGATCATTGGCAATTTTGACTATTTCCGTTTTTGACATATTGACTGTGAAACATTGAACATCTACATGATTTTGGGTTGAATAGGTAAAAGATTTTCTCAGCGATCGAATAAAATCATAGCTGTTATCCGGGAAAGTAGCTGCTTCTTCGGCATTAAAGCCAGGGATAATACAATGAGCTCCCAAGCTTTCCGCATAAGCTGCCGCGATATTCAAAAAAATACCATTTCGATTAGGTACCCAAACTGACTTAGCAGTTTGAAGAGACACTTGAGAATTTTCGATAGAAACTTGATTCCCTTTTGGAACTTGTTTTTGATCGGTCGTCAAAGAAGACTTTCCCAAATTTTTAAGCCAAGGCAACGAAATGACTTCATTTCGCACACCACATTTTTCGGAAAGGTTTTTTGCACATTCGATTTCTTTGGCTGCCGCTTTTTGACCGTAATCAAAAGTTAATGTCGAAACGACATCCATTTCTCTTTGTGCTAAATATAAATTGGTCGTTGAATCTAATCCAGCTGATAACAGCACAATCGCTTTAGGCTTCATTTTTTTTAAAATCCTTCACTAAAATTTGAATCGTTTTTGATTTATTAAAATAATTCATTTGTAATTCGCCCAAAACATCGTAATTCATGTCTTTTTGAATCAACTTTTTTTTATATTCACTGGGTGAAAAAAACAAGGCATCCATTTTTTGATTGTTTTCCATGAAGCTTAACTTCAAGTGCCCACCCTTGAGTTCTTTGTAAGAATGCAATTGTAAATTATTAAAGCGAAAAAGTGGAATTTGAAAACCAACTCCATAAGGACCCAAATGGTCATGCCACTTCATTAACACCGAATTGATTTCAGATATCTGAGCCACCGAATCAAATTCAATTTCAAGCTCTTTAGGATTATTTTTTAAATCTGCAAAATACTGTTCCAAATTGGCAATAAATCTGGCTTCATTTTTAAAAGGCAATTCAAATCCAGCTGCAGCAGCATGTCCCCCAAAACGAGTCAGTTCATTTTCTGAATATTTCAACGCTTCCACCAAATTTCCTTCAAAACCTGATGGTAATCGCGAACTGCCAACAACCATACCCTCTGAGTTAATTGATCCGACGAAAGCCGGGCGATTAAAATCATTAGCCAGCTTAGTTGCAATTAAACCAATAATCCCACGATGAAAATGTTCCGAACTAACAAAGACGAAATCTTTATAAGTCCAATTATTTAATTTTTGTAAAGCCATTTCTTCGCTGGACGACTGCAAATTTTGTCGAGTTTGATTGTTTTCTAAAATTTTATCGACCAAAGATTTCGCTCGTACATGAGATTCCTCAAGATAAATATGAATCGGTAAAACGTCGGATTCCATACGGGACAAGGCATTCAATTTAGGTGCAAATCGAATTGAAACATCCTGAGATGTTAATTGCCGTCCCGTTAGATCCAATCGTTCTAACAAAAATTTCAAACCAGGGCGTTCTGTTTTTTCAAGAACAACCATACCATGCTTTACTAACACACGATTATCATCGATCAACGGCACCATGTCCGTTAATGTTCCAATACAAAACAAATCTAATAATAATTTCAAATCCCAATTTTGTGGAATTGGCTGATTTGCATCTTCTGAAAAGGCTTTGCGTAAAGCACGGACCAAATAAAACGCGACACCCGCGCCACACAAATAACCTAAACCAGACTGACAACGATGATGGTTGGGATTAATTAATGCAAAAGCTTTAGGTAAAATTTCCTGATCATTTTCTTTAATCGGCAAATGATGATCCGTTAAAATCACTTGAATATTCAATTCATTCGCCTTTTCAAAGGCCGCAAACGAAGTAATTCCCACATCGACTGTCACAATCAAACTGACACCTAAATGATGCAGTTCTTCGACCGCGTGTGGATGAAAACCGTAACCTTCAGAGAGTCTTTTTGGTTGATAATAAATGACATCTTGAAAACCCATTTTTTTAAAGGCATCTATCAAAATAGCTAATCCGCTGGTGCCATCTAAATCGAAATCCGCATAAATGCATATTTTTTCTTTTTGATGATAAGCCTGAATCAACCTTTGAACAGCCTTATCCATGTCATGTAATGAAAACGGATCTTTTAAAAATGTCAGTTTAGGATTTAAAACTTGATCGACAAAATGATCTTCGATTCCACGAGAAAGTAAAACTTTTTGTAATAAATCAGGAAGGACCTTGGTTTTCGCCAAAGTCCCCTCTGTGTAATGGTTATGAACTGGACGTTGTTTCCATTTAACCATGTACGGATTGACTACGCAGCCTTCGAAGAAGCGCGTAGTTTTTCGAAAAATAGTATTGTAGGAGCAGCAACGTAGATTGAAGAGTAAGTACCAAATAAGATACCCACACAAATAGCAAAAGCAATATCAGACACAACACCGTCAGCGAAAATAAATAAACACAATGACGAAATAAAAACTGTACCTGAAGTAATCAATGTTCGACCTAACATATCATTGATCGATTTATTGATCACAAAACGCAATCCTTTGTCTTTGTACATATGAGCTGTTTCACGAATACGGTCGAAAACGACAATCGTATCGTTCAACGAAAAACCCATCAAAGTCAAAATCGCGGCCAAGATCGGAATATTCACTTCTTTACCAACGATTAGAAAAATCGCCAATGTAATCACAGCATCGTGGAACAAACAAATAACAGCTCCTGGTGAATACTGATAATCAAATCGTAAAGCGACATAGATCAAGATCACAAGTAAGCAATAAAAAACCGCCAAGAAACCATTGCGTTTCAACTCTCCGCCGACCTGAGGCCCAACTGTATCTACTTTTCTGAAATCCGGCTTTTGATTCGCAAAAGTTGTTGAAACTTGGTTTTTTAATGCCGCAATTGATTTATTTAGTAACTCATTGGTTTCTTTGTCAGTGGCACCCGTTTCACCTTGGAACCGAATAATAAATTCATTTCCTTCACCGAAAGCTTGAACATTCACCTCGCCTAATGACAAGTTTTTCAAAGAATCACGAACTTGTTCGATTTCAACTTTTTGTTCAAATTTCACTTGAACTTCTGTTCCGCCTTTGAAATCGATTCCGTAATTAATCCCCTTAATAGCTAAGTACATTAATGACAAAACAACAAATAACAAAGAAATGCCACCAAAAAGGCCGATTTTGCCGACAAAGTCAAAACGACCGAATGATTCTGTTTGATTATTTTTACTCATAAATTATTCCTATTAAACTGAAATTTTCTTTAAACCAAAACGGTGAACTAAATTATCCACAATCACTTTTGATAAAAATACGTTGGCGAACAATGTTGTTGCGATACCTGCTAGTAATGTCACCGCAAAACCTCTGACAGGACCTGTTCCAAAATATAACAAGACACAAGCTGTCGCCGCAGTTGTTACGTTCGAATCGATAATCGCCGACATGGCACGATCATAACCTTCTTGTAAAGCCGTACGAATCGAAGAACCCTTTTTAAATTCCTCTTTGATACGCTCATTAATAAGAACGTTCGCATCGACCGCAAAACCCACAGTCAAAGCCATCCCCGCAATACCTGGTAAAGTTAAAGTAGCACCTAATGAACCTAACACCGCAAAAATCGCGATGACGTTCAAAATCAAAGAAACAGCTGTGATAACGCCCATTCCTTTATAGTGAATTAACATAAATAAAATAATGATCAATGAACCGACGATGGCGCCTGTGCTGGCTTTACGTAAAGCATCCATACCTAATGATGGACCGACACGACGCTCTTCCAGTTGTTCTAAAGAAACAGGCAATGAACCCGCACGTAAAGCTGTCGCGATCAATTTCGCTTCGTTCAACTGACCTTCACGATCCGCAGAACTGCCTAATGTGATCACGGCATTTCCGCCGGCAATTTTTTGATTGATATTCGGAGCTGTTTTAACAACTTTGTCCAAAACTACAGCCATTTGACGACCCACATTTTTCTCTGTCAAATCGGCAAATTTTCCAGCACCAGCTGGGTTAAAGCGCAATGAAACTTCTGGTTTACCATATTGATCAAAGCTCACAGCCGCACTGTCCAAAGAATCCCCTGTTAAATCCGTATCTGTTTTTAACAAAAATGGGATGCTTCCGACTTCCATCGATTTAGCCGAAGCGGCCTTTTCAAAATAGATCAAAGTTTTAGGTGGCAATTGATTGGCTAGATCGGCATTAATACGGTTGACGTATTCCGAGTACTTCAATGTTTCCATTGAATAATTCCCCGCTTTTTCAGCGTCTGCAATCATCTTACGAACTTCATCCTGAGATTTGTCATAAGAAACAATCATAAAATCCAACTTAGCAGTGGTATTGATCAATTGCTTAGCGCGCTCGGCATCCGCCATACCGGGCAACTGAACCAAGATACGATCCGCACCTTGTTGTGTAATCGAAGGCTCGGCCACACCGAATTCATCGATACGATTACGGATCGTTTCAATCGCTTGACGAATGATGTTTTGTTTTTGATCCAATAAATAAGCGTCGTAATATTTCACGTCTACTTTTTCATTAGTGACAGCCATAACTTGCAAACTGGCTGGATGAGTTTTAATCAACCACTGTTCAACTTTTTTACCGTCTTCGATTTGATTCACAAGAACCGAAAAAGCACCTTGACTGGCGTCGTCTGTTGTAAATCCTTTGATCGCAATACCTTCTTTGGCAAATTCAGCTTCAAGGCTTTTTGTCTGGCGAATCACAGTGGTACGAACCACGCTGTTCACGTCGGCGCCCATCACCAAATGAACACCCCCTTGAATGTCCAATCCGTAATTCAGTTTTTGCGCTGGCCACCAACTCCATCGAGACGTATCGATAAAGTTCGGAGCCACAAATAAAGCTGCTAGCAATACTGTGATGCTTGCAACCCATGTTCTAATTCTGAGTGTTTCCATGATGTTGTTTCCTTCTTTTATTAAATAAAATTAAGCTTTTTCAGCAGATGCTTTTAAAACATCTTGTGATGACATGATTTGCGAACGTAAAACTTTGATTTTAACGCCGTTAGCGATTTCTAAAACCACGATCGCTTCTTGTAATTCAGCGACACGAGCCAAAATTCCTGAATTTGTAATAATTTGATCGCCCGGTTTCAGCGCTGTCAAAAAGGCTTGAGTTTCTTTTTGTTTCTTAGCTTGTGGACGAATAATGAAAAAATAAAATACGACCAAGATGACAGCAAACGGAACAAACTGCATCCATCCCGGAGGTTGTGCGGCCACGGCCTGTGTTGCAGCGGCTTCTGTTTGAGCGACTGCATTTTGCATGAATAAAAATAATGCGTTCATAGTGA
>DALYIB010000093.1:0-9846 GCA_031970595.1 Pseudobdellovibrio sp. | reverse complement strand
GGGAGCTGAGGTGTCTTATAGGGAAACTTCGGGTAAAATGTCTGCGCCGAATGGTTTGAATATGAAAAATGGAAGTTTTGCATGGAAAAGTTTAAGCGGAGAATTTTTATATCAAAATACTCTTCCAATTTGTTTGAGGGTAGGCTTGCGTCAGAGTTCATTGCCATTTATTTTGTATGATGAATCAAATGCAAATTTAGAATTGAACGTTAATCATTTAACTAATTTTTCGTTTGGATTTAATAAGTCATTTCATGTTGATGAACCTGTTTTTTTTGATTTGAAGTTTAACTATTTTCATCCATTGTTTTTAGGTAACGAGTTTGGTGATGATTTGGTTGTAAAATCACAAATTGGTCTTGAAAACGAGATGGGTGTTGTATACACAAAAAATGAATCAAAATTGGGATTGTATTGGGTGAATCTTTATCAGAGTTATAACTCGCAATATAAATTCGAATCAAATCGTGTTTCTTTTTTAAACTCTAACATCGAGATAAGATATGGTACTTCATTTTAATTTTTCTCGAATAAAAATAATTCAGTTAAAAAATATGTTATTATTTATTTGGATATTTTTAATTACTGGATGTGGACCTTTGTCTGAAATTATAGAAGTTAATTTTTACAATTCAAAAACTACAATGTCGCAAATGCCTAGTTCGCCCTATTTTGGACTAGCTTCATCTTTCAGTCGAAAAAAATCAGACTCCTATATTCTAGAGGCTTCAATTGGAGAGTTTTACTCAAAGCCATATCAAAGCAAAGATCGCTTTACGTTTTATGGTGGAATACAAGGGCAGGTGATGTCGAGATGAGATATATAAAATTTCTTTTAACAGAATTTTTATTAACGGCGTTGCTTTCTATTTTTATGGTGTCAACGGCTAGTGCTGTTCCGACTGGTTTAAACCTTCAAGGACGATTGGTTAAGGATGATCTTGCTATTTCTGGAGACGTGGACTTAACGGTGACAATTACCAGCCCTGATAGTGATCGGTGCTTGTTGTATCAGGAAACTCATCATTTGAATTTAGCTGTAAACGATGGAGGAATTTTTAGCGTCATAATTGGCTCGGGATTACGAACAGCACAAGATAAAGGTTTTTCTTTAGCTCATATTTTTTCAAATACTGGAAATATTATTACTGGATTAGTTTGTCTGGGGAGTTCCAATACGAGTTATACGCCAACTTTAACTGACACTAGGCATATCTATTTAAGTTTTAATACTTCGTTAGGTATGGTCTCATTTAATGATCCATATGTCGTGCAGTCTACCCCCTTTGCCATCGAAGCTGAAAGACTGGCAGGTAAATCGTCATCTGATTTTTTACAAGTGGCGACGGAAACTACTCAGTCAAAATTGGATAATCTTATGATGTCATCCAATTATACAAGTATTCTTGATTTGATAGCGGGTACTTCAACGAAATACATGTCAACAGCTAATACTGGTCCAACAAAACTTCCCGTTCTAAGCGCATCTCCCTCGTCTCCAGCGGCTGGAGAGATTTGGTATGAAGGTGGTGCTTTAAAATACTTTGATGGAGCAGGATCTCAAGTGCGAACTGTAGGTACTACAGGAGGTTCTGTGACAAGTATTGGAACCGGAGTCGGTCTTACCGGAGGGCCGATTACTGGCAGTGGTACTGTTTCTTTACAATCAGGCGTAACTACACCGGGAACATATAAATCTGTTACGGTAGATACGTACGGTCGAGTGACTAGTGGTACGTCTCCTACGACCTTATCCGGTTATGGAATCACAGATGCTGTGATTAAGGGTGGCCAAGCAGGGGCTTTAACTCTTGGAACAAATGATGCTAATAATTTGTTTTTTAATACGGACAACATAAGTAGAATGTCTATTTTATCTAATGGGAATGTAGGTATTGGGACAACGAACCCAATGGCTAGTTTAAGTTTATCAGGAGCAAATCCTAACCTAGTTGTTGAAAGCAGTTCTTCAAGTGGTTTGTCTCAAATTACTTCAAAAAATGATATTGGCAAAATGACATCTCTTTGGACTGCTGGCTCAGCTCAGTGGCATGCAAATCGAGGTTTGATGTACGGACCAGCATTAGATTTCTTTGCAGATGGTAATAGTGGTGCTGGTGAAATTCGATTCTTTATGAATACTGCCGGAGCTTTTTCAGATACACCAAAAATAGTTTTTAGCTCTTCGGGCAACGTAGGTATAGGCACTACAAGCCCGAGCGCGCCTCTTGAAGCCTCAGTAGTATCAGGAAAAATTGCACAAATTACTTCTACAAATGGTGTTGGAGGATATCTACAAATTGCAAATAATGGAAATGGTAAAGGTGGCTACATCGGACAAACGATTCCTGGATCATCTGGAGCAGGTCCAGCCCCAAATTATGGTTTATGGCTTGGTGCCTACGATGGGGCATACAACGGTGGAATTATTAATCTAGATACCTTGGGAAATTCTAGAATTAACTTTATTACTGATGGCGTTACGAGAGCGGGAATAGATAATTCTGGAAATGTCGGCATTGGAACGACTAGTCCCGGTACTAGATTAGAAGTGAAAAATAGTTCATATCAACAACTCTTATTGTCAAATCCCTCTAACCAAAAGTTATGGATGGGTTCAGTAGCAGATACGGTTGGTAGTTATATTGGTAACAATGCGTACTATGATAGTTCGTGGGCGTTTAAGCCTAATTATTCTCAAGCTTCGGGCATATTGTTTGGAACAGGAGGCTCCACTTCATTTTGGAATGATACGGGTTTGATTAATGGCATTTCGTATATACCAACAACGCGTATGTTTATTTCGCCCAGTGGGAATGTTGGTATTGGAACGGTATCGCCAGGTGGCAAAATTCAAGTTGATACAAGTGTTGGTGGAACAGATTCAATAATATTACGCGACACCACCAACTCAGCTAATGCAAGATTTTATTTTTCTGCTCCAGTCGGATCAGCTCCAGATCTTAACATAAATACGGGACGTTTAATTTTGCCTGGTGGGTATCTAAGAGTTGCTAACATTGAAGGGCTATCATCAATAAGTGGTTTCAATATCAGTGCAACTGGTAATAACATCGATTTAAAGACATTGGTAACGAACACGCCTGTTTTTCATGGAGGCGCAAGCTCTGATACTATTATTAGAGCTTACAATGACACCTATAATATTCAAATAGCACCTCTTGGGGGCAACGTCGGTATAGGCACTACAAGCCCGGGGTATAAGCTGGATGTTGCAGGTGATGTCAATGCGACAGGATGTATTCGTGCAAGTGGGTCTGTTCTTGGTGGTATTTGTTCTTCTGATGAAAGGTTGAAAATGGATGTTCAGCCTTTCAATCTTGGTTTGAATGCTTTACTAGGATTTAATCCAAAGATGTTTAAGTACAATGGTTTGGGTGAACACCCCAAAAGTGCTCAACTTGAGCTGGGTGTGATCGCGCAGGACGTTGAAAAAACAGCTCCTGAATTGATTATCTCAAAATCAGTTAAGTTAAAGAGTGATGATTTGGTAACAACTCAAATCAAACAAGTTAACTATACAGCTTTTATTTATATTTTAATCAACGCTGTTAAAGAAATGTATGAGAAACATTTAAAACATGACAAAGCCATTGAGAATCAGGATAAAAAAATTGCAGAGATTCAGCTCGTTTTATATCGATTAAAAACTCAAAATGAAATTCTTGTCCATGAAAATGAAGTGATAAAAGAAAAGCTAAGAAATATTGAGAAATCAATCTTAGTAAAATGAGTTGTGAATAAATTATTTTTTAAATAGGGGGGTGCGTATGTTTAGTAAGAAATTAAAGTTTATAATCAGTGTCACAGCATTTATGAGTGTTGTGTCAGCTATGTTTGTTAATTGCAGTAAGATTAGTTCTGGACAGTCGGACAATTCGACAGTTAATGAAGGGCAAGGTATAGGTTTTCTCAGCGCAAGTCGACAAATTGCAAGTTACGATTCGCAATCAACAGTAAGTAATGCGAATCAAACTGTTTGTGAAGGGAAATCAGTGAAGGTCATTGATGTTGCAACAGATAATGTTTTTACATATACAAATAATCCATATGGTAAATTACAGCTTTTTGGCGACGAGATGATTTTTTATAGGGTTAAAACTCCGTCAGTTAAAAGTGGAACAGGAAAGCAATGGAGCTTCATAGCGCAAAGCAAACGTCCTTCTGGTGAAGGAGAAGCTGGTTTGAATCCTGATTTTACTGTAGCTGTATCGACGAATTTTTGTGATTTTAGTAAATCTATGAAAGCTAGAGTGCTAAAAACAGCTAATAGCCACGAAATACTGACAAGTATTGAGGTTGGTTATTTAATTCGACAAAGTCCATCGGTAGAGGATAAAATTTTTGGTGGAAATACTCTGTTGCCGGATCAAGTGTATTTAATCCAAGTTAAGCCAAATACTCAAAAAGCGGTGGAGATCAACTATTCATCTTATCTATACGGTTTGTACGAAACGCCTGTTCATAATGTAGTTGGTGGAGATAATCCAGTTCAACCTAATCCACAAATATCACCTGACAACAGCTTGGGACAAGACAACAAAATTTGTGAAGGGCGAAAGGTTAAAGTATTGGATGTGACAACCGAAAGTGTATTTGCGACAAATACTAACCCCCAAGGAAATATTCAGTTTTCGGGAGATCAGATGATTTTTTATAGATTTAAGACGCCATCAGTTAAAAGTGGAACAGGAAAACAGTGGTATTTGTCTGTCTTTAGCAAAAGGCCTGCGGATACTATTGAGTTAAGCCCTGAATATGAAGTGGCTATATCGACCCAGTTCTGTGATTTTGGTAAGACTTTACCGTTAGACGTTAGAAAATATAAAGATTTAACTGATTCCGGAGACTATATTTCTACTCAGCTCACTGTGAGTCATTTAATTCGACAAAATCCTTCTACCGAGGATAAATTGTTTAATGGGAACACTTTATTGCCTGACCAATTTTACTATATACAAATCAAGACTAATAAATCTTCCTATAACTCTTTACTCAAGTATTATTCTTATTTATATGGCTTATATGAGACTCCTGTTCATAATGCAAAGTAGAGATTATAAAATGTGCTTAAAGTGTTTAATTTGTAGATCTTTTGGAGAAGACAGTGAATAAATTCAAATCCGTTTTTCCTATTTTAGCATTCATATTAATAGGTGTATTAATTTTTCAAAATTGTAGCAAATTAACTTCGGATCAAATGGACTTGAGCCGAAGTTCGATGATAGAAAGTCAAATTTATACGGAAGGTAGAAGAAGTGCATCTGTCTTTTCGAATACGCAAATTGATACTTTAATATGGGTAGGTCCAAATATGTTAAGGCCGGATCTGCCTGGAAGACCTTTAGTTAAAGACTACATGGATGTTTATAAACAGCCACAAAATTGGAAAAAAATTGCTGACCATGCGAATGTATTTAGTTTTTTTCAAGAAGGAATCATGAAAATTATCTATCAAACTCCTTCGGAACTCGATGGGCTAATGCGAATTGTGAACCAAAGAAATTTGAAAGTAAATATAGAGACAGGAGGATTGCGGCCAAATTCAAATGAACAATGTGGAGTTCTATCTGCTCAGCAAGAGCTTGATTCCGAGCTAAGTATGATCCAGAACGTTTTAAAAAGTGACGGTGGAAAAGGGCACGTGGATTTTATTACAACAGATAATGCTTTTAGTTTTTCTCTCAACAAATCTTATGCTCGGGGTTTGAAGGCGTGTGACTTGTCAATTGATGAATTAATTGAGTTGTATATAAATTATTGTGTTAAAATAAAGTCGTTAATCCCAGGTGTAAGCATTGGCCTAACCGAAGGATTAGGGGCTTTTAAGTTAGCGGGATTGGATGGAATTACTTATAGATCAACAGTGCCTGATAGTATTGAGATTGATTTTGAAAATTTTCTATCAAAACTAAGTCAAATGGCAAAGAAAAAAAATATTACGATTGATTACTTTGTTATCGATTATGCAGATGGAGTTGGTTATGACGCATCGGCGTACCCTTTATCTAGGTATATAACGAATGGACATAACTATGGACGTATTATTGGCGCAGAAAGGTTATTAAGAAAATACGGATTTAAGGTCGGTTTTTTTAGTAATTGGTTTTTCTCAAATTCTTCATCCGAAGCAAATAAGTTGATTCTTAATTTTCAAAACGAATACTTGGGCGCGGGTGGGCATCCAGATTTTATTAATTTTGAATTTTGGCAAACATATCCTGATTTTTTGGGGAGTGAGAATGATAATTTATCTTCGACTTGGAATATTATAAAAAATTTAATTGTTGCACTTCGTGGTTTAGAGTCTCCGGTGAGTAGTCCTATTGTCAATCCTGAACCAAGTAGTTTGCCTTTGCCAGCCCAATCGACTCCCGCTTCGCAGTGTATATCCTCAAATTTAAAAAACATGACGGTATCAAAACAGAGCTTATTTTCTGGCGAAAGCTTTGATATCAGTTGTGATTATGGGGTTGTCGATAACTATACATATGTCACGGGTGCCGCTTGTGTTTTTAATGGATTCAATGAAACCCAGGCAAAATTTAACTGTGCAGCGCCAAATCAGGCCGGACGAATTGAGGTATCCTGTGTGAGAGGAGTGAATCCTCATCTGAATAACTGTTTGTCCTATGACGGCCATAAGGAGATTACGGTAAGTACAAGTACTTTATCTAGTCCGATAACCTGCGTTAAGGAGGTGTTAAGATTCGGATCAGTCTCTAAAACAGTTTTATCATCTGGAGAAACATTTGATGTGAGTTGTGATTATGGAGTTGCTGATAGTTATACATATGTAAATATTTCAACATGCGAGTTTGTCGGATTTGAACTAACTAAGGCTCAATTCAAGTGTGCAGCACCTCAATCAGTGGGGCGCTACGATGTTTCATGTATTCGAGGTGCCAGTCCAGTTTTAAATAGTTGTATTCAAAAAAATTTTATTGATAGAATCGTAGTCCAATAGGAAGTATGCTGTTTTTTTGGTCTAAAAAAGTGTGTCAAAATTTTACGTACACAGATGAATCCAATTGATTTCGTTTTTTAAAGTTGTTTATTGTAGTTCATATATAAAGAGTCGAGGTTTATGGATTACAAAGAGTTACAAGAATTGCTAGCATTAGAACTGGAGCGGCGTAAAAAAGTTAATGCAAGATATTCCTTAAGGGCTTTTGCCAGAAGTCTTGGTGTTGAGCCGAGTCATCTTTCTAAAATTTTGAGAGGCGATGTAAATCCATCACACAGTACGACAATGAAAATAGCTTCAAAGCTTATTCAAAATGAAAGTATCGTTAGTAAAATTTCGGAAATAGACTCTAAACGAAGAATTTACCGAAGTGTTAAGAAAAAAAAATTAAAGGATTTTTCGAAGTCAAAGTTAGGTTTAGATTTATTCTTTAGATCTGCTTTGGATTATCATGTGCATTTGGCGCTTTCCTTGTCTTTACCGGATACGACCATTGAAGGGCTATCTAAGTACTTTGGAATAAATAAATCTCAAATTGAATCGAGCTTAGCGCATTTGCAGAAGCATAATTTGATTTTTAAAAATGAAGCTGGCGGTTTTGAGGTTAAAATTCCTCAAACTGCAGATGACCCATTTGTCAAAACGAATGATGAAAAAAAAAAATTACAGCTTGAGTTTTTGAACAAGGCGAAGCAGGCGATTTTATCCGTACCTCAAGAAAAGAGATTAAATGGGACTTTATCTTTTACTGTCGATGAAAAATTATTAAACAAGCTTAAAACAAAAATTGATTTATTTTTAAGAGAGCTCAATGCGTGGTCAAGCGTGAATAGTAAAAGGACGGACACTATTTACAATTTTAGTATAGCTCTTTATCCGGTGATGAAGGAGGATTCTCAATGAAGTTTAAATTAATGTTGGCGTCATTTTTATTGACGTATCTAATCAGCAGTTTGGCTCGTTCGGAGGGACATATTAGCTATGGTGGTGACGAGCTAAATAGACAAATTTATGATTTAGCATGGGAGCTGTCGGCAGGGCTATCAACTTTTAGGGCTCCTTTTGAGCCTATTCCAGGATTGTCTGTCAAACTACCAATTGTGATTAAAAATCTCAATCTCATTGTCGTTGACGAATCTTTAATTTGGAATAATCAAGAAGTGGTTGCGATCAATGACTACTTCGAAGATCGTCCTCGAATTAGGGTTTCTAAAAAGCGTTGGATGGAAACTGTTGGAATGGATAAAGAGCGACAAAAGAGAATTATATTACATGAATTGCTTCCACTTTTGAATATAGCTGATGCAGATTATTCATATTCAAGAGTATTAAGTGCTGGATTACTAGCTATGAGTCGCGGTTTTTCAGAGGATGCCTTTATTAATTTTAGCCTAGTTATTCCTGGATTTTTGAATAGATGGGTTGAAAACAGAAATTTGTATTTTGCAGAGTATAGAGTAGCGTACAGCTTATTTAGATCGGCGAATCCTCATTTTTATTTACTCAATGATTTGCAAAAAGAAAGTGTGCTTTTGATTTTTGAAACCTATTATAGACAACTTAGTTCGATTCAATGTAGTTCAGTTTTTGAGATATCTGATTATTATAATATTAAAGATAGTCATGATCCATTTTTGAAAAAAATATCAATTTATATGAAGAGCTGGCTATCTGGGACGTGTGGCTTAAATTTATAGCCTATAGGATACTCTTTTAAGGAAATATTTTGTTGGTTTAAAAAAAGCTGAGTTTCAAATATTTGTAGGCGAAGTATTTATTAGTAACGAAGATTTAGAAACTCTCGAATCCACTCGTTTGTAGTTCTTGTTTTAGTCACATCTCGAAGTAAGCATGACCAAGTCGGATGATTCGGGTTAGGATTAACGTGATAGTAAAATTGTTCGAGTATCTTTATCCCGGTTGGAAATGCGTAGCAACTTACTAGAATTGCTTGGTTCAATCTGGATCTATAAATAAGTTCTAATTGTTCAACTCGAACCGGAGAGAGAATATAATTATCGATATTATCATTACTGGAAATATTAGCTATATGTTGTAAATGTTTACAATTAGTTACAACTTGTCCACTGGTAAATGCATGGTATATTTGTTCAAATTTTGAGTTTATCAGAGTTAATTTGTTAACTTCGCGTTGATCATACGGAAATTTTTGAGAATTGTAATCGATAATTGGAGTAAAATATGACTTTACGTATTTCATTTGATCATTACGATTATCGAATTTTTTAAGACAAAATGATTCTAATTTTATGGGTAGTATAAGAGAATCGATGCTTATTTTTAGATATCGTGCAATTCGGATAATAGTTTCAAGCTTTGGCGTAATCTCGCATGCCTCTATTCTCTGGTAATTTCTAAGCGATACTTTTATTAAGTTTGCCATTTCTGACTGGGAGAGGTTTCTCTGTTGCCTACAATAGAGTAAAATATATCTTATTTTACTTTGACAGGTGAATTGATGCTTTTCAGGAGATTCTTGCTCGAGATGTTTGCGTTCTTGCATAATAATATTTTTTCTCATCGAATAGCCGATGGATATTAAAATATTTAGTAATTCTATTTTTATGTGTATTTTTTTATTTGACTCATACGCTTAAGAGGATTTCGTTAAATTTAACTAGTGACATTTGAGCTTTCTAGCTACTTTATCTTTGAGAATTTTAAACAGTGAGTTACCCTGGATTCCAAATCCAAGCAGAACTATATACAGTGCCGCCAGTTTCATCCCAGGTTTGAGAGTCCCACATGTTGGCGCCACTCCCGTTATTGCCGTATTTTACCGATTCGTGCATATTGTTGTATATCTGAGACGTGATCCAAGCGCCGTTATCGTGTTT
>DALYIB010000092.1:0-9917 GCA_031970595.1 Pseudobdellovibrio sp. | reverse complement strand
TTTTCAAGATCATTTGGAAACTGAATATTTGACTTTTTTAAAATATCCAGCGTTTGTGGCAAAGGGCAAGATAAAATTATTTTTTTAGCTAAAATTAATTTCCCACTTTCACAAATCAGTTGATAACATTTTTGAAATTCATCAGGATTTTTTATTTCTATTAATTTTTCATTGAAAATAATGTCCAGAGATTCGGCGATTGATTTAGCTAGGTGGGTCAGCCCGCCAGCGGATGATTTAAAATGATGGGCATTTTCTGTAAACCAAGTTTGAGTTATATTTTTTTTCGTCCAAAAATCGTCTATTGCTGTATTCGAATGAATAGCGATTTTATAAAACTGTGCACCATGATCATAGGTTGACAAATCATCGCGTCGGGTAGCGATTCGACCGCCAACACTGCGTGATTTTTCTAGGATAACAACTTTATTTCCTTTTGCTTGAATTCGAGAACCAGCAACAAGTCCTGAAATCCCAGCACCAACGATGACAGTATCAAAAACATCAGTCACAAAATCTCCTTGCGATTGAATTTTATCATAAAATCGGGCGAATAGCGGGTTTTTTCAAAATTTCTGATTTTTAGCAAATACAGCAAGAAGATCTATTTCCGCTTTTTTTATATCAAATTGAAAGCAATTCGAGATATATTTTAAGACAATGACTTAGAGTTTATTAAATGGGTCGTGGAGTAAAATATGTCTTTTTTTGCGGGTCAAAAATCAAAAATATTTTTTATTACCTTTGTAACTTTGATTTTGTTAGCGCTGACATCAGCTATTACTTGGTGGATTGCGATGCAATTCAAGACCAATGGTGATTCTCACAGTTTGATAAGTTCGACTCATCCAATAACTCAAATTGTAAGCAGTTCGAGTCGTGAAGAAATTCTCTTTCCAGCAGGATCGCCCGATCCACTGATGCCATATGATTTTTTTTGGATGTGGAGAAATGAAAACAGACTGTCATCGGAAAAGGGAATCGCCGAATCAAGCCCATCGATCGGATGCCAAAAATCATTTGGATGGCCCAGTGTGCAAATACCGATGGATCAATTTAACCAAGCATTTGGTGCTAAACCCGGAGAGATTGCTGAGCTGCCTGTTGAAGTCAATCCCGATGAAATCTGCTTTACGGTGGGGTACGGAATTTGGTTGGTGGGGGTTCAGCCGACAACGGCCGGCTTATTTTCGCCAGATGCTATTTGGAGCCGAATTGTGCGGACTGAAAAAGGATCTGACGATAGAAAGATTAAATTAATAACTCAGTTTGTGGGAACGCCTATTTATCATTGGCCTTCGCGAGTATTGCCGCCGTTTCACCCGCAAGCCAAAATATTAAATCGCGAGGGTTTGCGTCAGTTATTTTCGGATTTTGATTATGTTGTAGATGTACGAACGAATGAAATGCAAAAAAAATGGTTTTTAAATTGGAAAAAGCACGTTTCGATTCCCTACATTGCTAGCTCTGACAGTTTAGTTGATTACAAAGCGGATCGAACTGATAATCGCAAGGCACGCCATACCGAGCTGGGCGATCAATGGTCTGATGAGATATGGAAAAAATGGAGCCCTGAAAAAAAAATATTAATTATCGGACAAAACCCGACAGATCCCAGACCGTTTCGCGCTTTGACTTGGTTGGCAGAATCTGGATTAAAAAATTTATATTGGTTTTACGAAGGAGTCGATGCTTTTTTTCAGCCCTTCAACGAAGTTCCTAATTGGAATACTTATAGTCCGTTCGGCTGGACAGATCACATACCAAACATTCAGCAACAAATAGTATCCGATCAAGCTGTTTTAATAGATGTTCGCTCAGCTGAAGAATTTCAAAGGATTCGAGATCCTCAATCTGTGAACAAGCCCTACAAAGAAATGAGCACAGATGGATTTGCCAACCTCAGAGGACTTGAGGCTTTAGATGTTTTTCATATTTTGAAATCGAAAGATACCTTTGATCTATCACAAATACCGCAAGACAAAAAAATATATTTAATGGGAGCAGATCGATATGATTGGCGGGCTATTAAAATTTTTGTACGCTTAAAGCATCGATCACCACAACAAGATGTTCGTGTTATTCGTGACGGATTGGCAGAGTTTGGATTGTGGCAACGAATCGATCGGAATTTAATAAAATTAGATGGTACAAAATCTGACGAAGTTCACTGATAATTTAAAGAGATATATTTATGAAAGAAATTAAAAAAAAGCATCGCTATAAAAGTGTCAACGGCAAAAGACTGATCGAAGTTCGAGTTAAAAGCCCGTATCAATTATTTGATGCGCGCGATCCAGCACCGTTCCGAGACCGCGACTTGGATGATGATTTTGTTGAATATATTTTGTCCAGCCTGAATGATTTTAAATATTCTACTCCAATTAAAATTGTTATTCATGTCGAAGACGCCGAGCCCAAGGAATTAACTGAGTCAGCTATATTCGAATCCATTCAAAGTTATTTTACGTATCAAATCGATTTAAAAAGAAACACTTTGAATTCATTTTTCAAAAGAGCTCAAATGTATTTGCTAATGGGTATTGTGATACTCGTTATTTGTTTAAGCTTAGCTCAAAATATATCTCAGCCTAATCAACCGGGGATTATGTCCATTTTGCGCGAGGGTCTAGTCATTTTTGGATGGGTTTCAGCTTGGAAGCCGATCGAATTTTTACTTTTTGATTGGTATCCTATTTACGAACAGTTACAAAATTACAAAAAAATAAAACAGTCCGAAGTTCAAATCCTATTTAACAGCCTAACTGATAAAGCCTAAGGAATTCGTTGCATCTGTCAGATGGCGATTGTACGATTTCGCCATCCGAAAGGGTCTTCATATGAAATTGATTCTATTTTTATCAGTTCTGTCTTTTTTAATAGCTTGTACCCCAAAGCAAAGCGATCGCCCTTCCAATCCGCTCAATTTGCCGCCGGTCGGTGGTCAAGAAAATCCCAATAATATCGGCGAGATCTCTCAGCAGGATCAGGGCTTAAACGAAGTACTCGCCGTCGGGAAAAAAGCGGTGGCTTGGTTAAACCTAGTCAATGAAAAAAGAGATCCGGCCAATCGATTAAATCTAGCAGATGTCAACTCATCGAATCCAGTTCCACCTGAAAAGCCCAGCGTAGTTTCTACTCGTTTGATATTGCAAAAATTTAATAAACGTAAACAACTCACTCCAGCGGCCATGATTCCTTATTTATTTCAAAATCAGCCGTTAACAGATCAGTTACCAGTTGAGGATTCGGTTTTTATTGAAATGATACGCTCCTATAACAGCAGTTATCAAAGCACGATCCGATGGTTAGGCAGTCAAAAATATTTAGACTATTATGAAATGAATGCTCAATACGACATTCGTGGATTTTATTTTTTTCAAAAAGACTCTGACTTAATCGCAGGACTAAAGGATTTTAATAATTTAGCGCCAGATCAACAAAAAAACGCTATCGATTGGCTGATCAGTATGTGTAAAAACTCGGGCTTTAGCCTTTCTGACTGCAAAGTCGAAGTTGAAGCAGCTGCTACACAAAATCAGGCCAAAAATATTTATGATAAATATCTAGAACAGTCGCAAAAGACATATAATGAATTTTTTGATGTGATAGCAGTCCGTACAGATTTAACTTGGAATGCAGATCAATCTGTTATCACTCAGGATTTTGTTTTGCCTGAAATTCAAAAAATAGCAGAGTGGCTAAAACGCAACGTCGAAATTGAATGGCAGTGGTCGGGATTTAAATTGCTAGTTAACTATATAGAACAAAATAATTTTTCACCTTTCATTGAATTTGAAAAAGGCGTAACACCCCACGTGTCTGGTAATACTTGGAATAAAATTACGATGGATCCGGATTACTCACTGGATGACTATGATACGCAGTGGACGATTCGTCACGAATTTGGTCACGTCCTAGGCTTTCCAGATTGCTATCTGGAATTCTATAATCGCGAAACAGAAGAAATGGTTTATTATACGATTGAACCTGAAAACTTAATGTGTGCCTGGGGTGGCCACATGAAGGAATCACATGTTCAGCAGCTTAAAAAGGCCTACGCAAAATAGTCGTAAACCAGTTACTAAGAACCTTCATTATTGGTGCTGGATTCTTCGCTAGCGAGCTTTTCTTTGTTTGGAAATGAAATAACAGTGCCTACAGGGACGTATTTCTTTTTCTTGATATATGACATTTTTAATTGTGGATTTAATTTTTTAAGTTTTTCATAATCTTGGTCAAAAGAATTCAGTAATTCATCATAAGTCATTTTGTTTTTCAATCGGGCGACCTTTGTTTGAAGGGGTGGCTCTTTTAGAAGCGGTTCAGGAAAATATAAATTCGCATGAGATTCGACATACAAGGCCGCCAAGAACGTGGCGTAGAAATTTCGGGAAGCAAAGCCAAAGCTTTTACGAGATTCTACATTTCGAATGAGATAGGCGATGTCATTACTTTTATATTTTCGGATGATCTTTATCAAGCTACCAACGCCATGGTTATATCCCGTGACAGCTAAAGGCCATGATTTAGTAATTTGATAATTCTCTTTTAAAATCTTAGCCGCTAATCGTGTGGAATATTCGGGGTGCAGTCTAAGATCGTGTGCATCATCGATGTAATTCAATTTTTTCGCCAAAGAGGGCATAATTTGCCATAAACCGCTGGCACCTACTTTAGATCCAGCGTTGATGTTAAATGAACTTTCGACAAATACGACACGAGTGAGTTCGATCGGAATTTTTTCTTTTTTAAAAATTTCTTCCATCATAGGTAAATACTTTCCAGATACTTGGATGGCTTTCAGCATGCGATCCTTTAAGCCAGTTTGCAGACGGATTTTTTTGATATCTGAAATGTTGTGTCTTTTGGCGATTAATCGGCGTTGATTTTGAATGACTTTTTCTGCTTCCAGTTCTTTGCGAACCGGTCCCCATTTTGGATTGGCGTAAACTTGGGTTAAGTCAATTTCACCTAGTATTTTATCTGTGCTTCCAGCAATATGAAAGACACCTTGCTGAGTCGTATATTTAGAATAAATATCAATCCAAAAATTGACTTCATTTTCAAGGCCTTCTGGTATTTTAAAAGTATCGGCGTAGTAACCTATAAACTGCTGGGTTCCATATTCGGGTGGCTTCCAAGTTTCGGTCAGTATCTTGGATGTTTGCAATTCTTTGGCAGTGACGAGTTGACCCAAAAACAATGCGAAAGCGAATAAAATAGAGTTGAGCTGCAAACGTTCTAACATAACTAGCTATTCGGCTGGTTTTATCCATGACTTGAAAGCTTGATTTGATATATTAAAATTGTATCTAAATAAGACACTTTTATTTTTTAAGGAATGCTGATGAGAAACGATCTTGCTGAATTAGAAATGAATTCGAAATTAGGTCTCATTTATATTCAAGCGAGCCCCGTGGGTTTAAAAAACTTATTTTTTACAAAGCCGGCTCTTAAAGCCGCTAATTCCAACCAAACAGCTTTGAAAATAGTTCAACAGACAGAAATGCAACTATCTGAATATTTAAAAGGCCAACGAAAAAAATTTGATTTACCACTAGATCTATACGGAACTGAATTTCAAAAAAAAGTTTGGAATCAGTTATTGCAGATACCTTACGGCCAAACAGCTTCGTATAAAGATATTGCATTCAATTTATCAGATGCCAATGCCAGTCGTGCAGTCGGCACTGCCAATGGAAAAAATCCGATCTGCATCATAGTTCCGTGCCATCGTATTATAACCTCATCTGGTCAGTTGGGCGGTTATTCGGGCGGTTTACATAGAAAAAAGCAATTATTAAATATCGAGGGTTTAGATCTGTGGAAAAATTGATTAAGTATGAAAAAATCTTTATATTTTTTTCGGTTATTCCATTTACTTATTTGGCCTACGTAAGATTTCCACACATTTTTAATTCATTTCCAGTGCTGGCTTCGTTCGTAAATAATACACTCATAGTGTTATTTACACTTATTCGTTTTAAGCCCGTTGATGTAACACTGAGTTGGCGTGATTGGATTATGACGATTTTCGCAAATGCATCAGCATTTTTGCCACTATTGTTGGGATCTGATGGAATACAAATTATCTCTACGACACAATCAGGTTTTATTTCGTTACTTTCATTATTCTTGATGTTGTTGGCACGTTTTCAAATGGGAAGAAATATTGGTTTTGTACCAGCAAAACGAAGAAAAATTGTTCAAGGATCAGTTTACCGAATTGTACGCCATCCAATTTATACATCAGTGACTTTGAATTTATTATCTTGGTTACTGATACGCTTTAGTCTGACTAATTTTTGTATCACATTAGTGATCATTTTCTTATTTTGCCTACTTGCTTATCACGAAGAAAAATATTTAATGAAATTTCCAGAATATGTTTCATACACAGAGAAAGTAAAATATCGATTTATACCATTTGTGATCTAAGTTTTTAAATTTAACTATATTTTAATTTCTACTTTAAAATAATGTTGGTTATCAAAAAACCGTTTTCAATGATGGTATATTTGACATCGTACTGAAAAATATCGATTCCAAATTTTTTGCCAAAACTAGATTCTTGATTCATAGGAATTTTTCGCTTTTGAAACGCAGGACGAGGGTCCAGCTCAATCCTCGCAATAATCTGTGATTTCAGATTATTTTTTAATTCAGGATCCCATTTTTTTAAATCTTCTTGTGCCTGGTCGCTGAATGTCACGGAATATCTAGGAACAGGAATATCTGCCCAACCTGAATTGGCAGAATCAATTTTATCCGCCAAAGGAATATACGGTTTAATATCTAAAATAGGTGTTCCATCCAACAGATCAACATCGCTGACGTGAATTTCAGGTCCGCCCTTGGCCTCTAGGTCAATTTTTTCTAATTTCACAGCAGAAATGCCAATGGGATTCGGACGGTGAGGCGATCGCGATGCAAACAAGCCGACTTTTTTATTTCCGCCTAAGCGTGGGGGACGAATACTGGGTTTCCATTTTTTACCACCATGACTGTGAAATACAAACATGACCCATATGTGTGAAAAAGTATCTAGCCCGCGCAGAGCTGTTTTAAAATCTGCATCTGGTTTTAATTTAATGACTCCATTCAGTCCTTGGCTGACTCCGGCTTGATGAGGAATCCCAAATCTCTGTTGATACGGAGAACTTAGGATTCCAATCGATTCAAATTCAAATCGGGGTAGCTCGGACTTCTTTTTCACGTTCGAGGCAACGCCGTAACGCCGACTTTAAGTATCGCGCCGTCGACATCGGATGCTTCAGTAAAGACACCTTGTGGTTCTTCGTTGAGCGGACGTAATACCAATTGCGCTGTTAATGTTTCACTGATCAAAGTTTTTTCATGAGCTTTGACAGCAGCAAGCAAGGCACCATCACAACAAATTTCCAATTTGATTTTATCATCTAATTTAAAATCAGCTGATTTACGTGCGGATTGAACTTTGCGCATCACTTCGCGTGCCAAACCTTCTTGCTCTTGTTCCGGCGTCACTGTTGGGTCAACTTGAATAGAAACAATTTGGTGTGTCGTTAAGTTCGGATTATCACCTTTTGGTGATCTGCGAATTTCAACTTCGGCTAATGTAATCGCTTCGCCGTCAATTGTGATCGCTTCACCTTTTTCAAGTTTTAAGATCTGCTCTAAGTTCAATGCTTGGATGGCAGCGGCTACTGTTTTCATTTTAGGACCTAAGCGTTTTCCTAAAGCAGGGAAATTGGCTTTGGCTGTGACCTGAACGTATTTGTCTTCTTGGGCATCATAATTCACAACTCGGAAATTCAGTTCATCTACGAAAAAAGGTTCAAACATTTTTAATGTTTCTAAAACAGATGCGCTTCGGTGAATGATTGTGATTTCACGTAAAGGAATTTTCGCTTTAACACCAATTTTTTCACGGTGATTACGTCCTAATGTGACCAAGGTATCCATGGCTTGTACGGCTTCTTCCAAGTCGGGGCGAAGTAATTTTAAATTCGCAATAGGGAAGTCTTCTAAGTGAACGCTTTCTTTTTTGTTAGCATGCACCTGGGACAAATTTAAGTAAGTGGCTTCAGCCATAAATGGCGCAAATGGAGCCATCAATTTTGATAGCGTCATTAAAACTTCGTATAAAGTTTCATACGCATAACGTTTTTCTTCAGGCATGCCTTCTTGCCAGAACAAAGTTCTGTTAAAGCGAATATATGTGTTTGTTAGTTCTTCGATAAACTGAAGTAAATGAGGAACCACATTATACAGACGATAAGCGTCCATTTCTTTTTGTGTATTTGTGATCAAACCATGCAAACGTGATAAAACCCATTTATCCAAAATATTTGGCGTATTCTGAGCATCACCTTTCGGAACGAATTGATCGATGTTTCCGTAATTCACAAAGAATGAATATGAATTCCACCAGCGTAATAAAATTTTACGAACGATATCATAAACGCCTTTTTCAGAAAATTTCAATTCCTGGGCTTTTACAACAGGTGAATCAATTAAATACAATCGCAATGCGTCGGCGCCGTGTTTGTTTAAAACTTCCATAGGATCTGGATAGTTCTTGAGACTTTTCGACATTTTACGTCCGTCTTCGGCCAAGACTAATCCGTTAACGACTACATTTTTAAATGGGGCTTTATCAAACAAAGCAGTTCCGATAATCATCAATGTGTAAAACCATCCGCGCGTTTGATCCAAGCCTTCGGCGATGAAATCCGCAGGGAAAGCTTTTTCAAAAGCTTCTTTATTTGTGATGGGATATCCACCTTGAGCATAAGGCATCGAACCTGATTCAAACCAACAATCCAAAACGCCTTCAATGCGTTTCAGTGGTGATTTGCCAGTCGGCGACGGAATTGTAATTTGATCGACATAATCAATATGTAAATCTGTAATTTTTTGGCCAGACAATTTTTCTAATTCCTCGCGAGAACCAATACAAATAATTTCGCCTTCGTTATTGCGCCAGATAGGCAGCGGTGTTCCCCAAAAACGATTTCTTGAAATGGCCCAGTCACGCGCATTTTCCAGCCAGTTTCCAAAGCGTCCATCACGCAAATGATCTGGAACCCAGTTTGTGGATTTATTATTTTTCATCAAATTTTCTTTGATTTTTTCAACAGCTACAAACCAGCTAGAAACAGCTTTGTAAATCAATGGAGTATCTGAACGATAACAGAATGGATAACTATGCTGTAAAGTATCTTGTTTAAAAAGTTGTCCTGATTTTTTAAGATTGGCGATAATTTCTTTATCGGCATCTTTGACGCGTTTACCTTGTAAATCAGCGACTTCGGCAGTGAACATTCCATCATCATCAACGGGATTCACTAATTGAATATTGGCTTTCACACAAGCATAGTAATCGTCTTCACCAAATGCGGGTGCTATATGAACGACGCCAGTACCACTATCCGTAGTAACATGATCAGAAGGAATAACTCTGAAAGCACCGCCTGATTTTTTGTCTGCAAAATAATTGAATAATGGTGAATAAGTTAATCCAACAAGTTGAGAGCCTTTCATTTTTTCCAAGATCTCAACATCTTTTTCCACATCTTTGAAAGTATTTTTTAATAAAGCTTCTGCTAAGATTAAAATACGACCTGATGCTGTTTCGCGAACTTTGACATAATCAATTTCATTTCCAACAGCTAAGGCTAAATTGGATGGTAATGTCCAAGGAGTCGTCGTCCAAGCCAGGATGTGAGTATTTTCTTGGCCATCGACTTTGAACATCACTGTGATCGCAGGATCTTGAACCATTTTATAATTCAGATTGGCTTCGAAATTAGAAAGTGAAGTTGAAATACCAACGGAATAAGGAACAACTTTGTAACCTTCGTAAATCAGTCCTTTATTGTACATTTGTTGGAAAACCCACCAAACACTTTGCATGAATTCAACATCCATTG
>DALYIB010000091.1:0-9939 GCA_031970595.1 Pseudobdellovibrio sp. | reverse complement strand
TGTATGTCGTCATGTGTATTACCTTACCTCGTAATTAAATTATTCTACTGTCCATTTTTCAACGTCATTAGTTTCAGGGAACTGGTGACCAGTTAATCTGTAACCTTTCATCTGTGACGGAATAACCGCAACATCTGATCTGTAGTATAATGGAAGAACAGGAACTTCATCTGTATAAAGTTTTAAAATTTCGTGAACTAATTCAACACGTTTTTCGTGCTTCATTTCAGTTTCTAAATTTTCCGTTAATTTATCAATTTTAGGATTTACCCAGCCCATTTGATTTTGACCAGAGTATCCATTTGTAGCTGTTGGAATTTTAGATGAGTGAAATGTACCTTTTGGGCTGCTTTCAGGTGAAGATACCCATGCAAACAACGCCATTGCATCAAACTTACGCTTCTTAGTTGTTTCTCCAAAGAATACGCGTGCTGGTTCGTTTTTAGCTTGAACTTCTACCCCGATATTTTTCCAGTTATTTTGTAAATAAACTTGAACTAATTCACGTGTTTTGTTTCCAGCTGTTGTCATGATTGTGAACGATAAACGTTTGCCATCTTTTGTGCGGATGCCATCAGCGCCCATTTTCCAGCCGGCTTCGTCTAACAGACGTTCAGCTTCACGTTTATTGTATTTGTAGATCACGATTTTATTTGGATCATCAGTAAACCAAGGATCCTTCGGAGTGATATTGTGAATAGCCGGTTGCTGTTTTCCTTCAAACAACGCGTTTGTTAAATCTTCTTTGTTGATCGCGTAGTGTAAAGCTTTACGAACGCGAACGTCTTTCAGGATAGGGTTATCCAAGTTCAAATCGATGTGTTCATAAACAGCACTCGGTTGGAACAACACAGAGTAACCTAATTTTTCTTCTTTCACTTTTTTGTCAAAAGCTAAGGCTTGGTCTAAAGCAAGACCTAAAACAGAAATGAGATCAATTGTACCTGAACGTAAGTTGGCTTCCATCGTTCCTGTATTTGGGATTAACTTAACGATGATTTTTTGAATTTTAGTCGGCTCACCGTAAAACTTAGGATTTGGTACAAAAGTCACATGGTCACCTAATTGGATTTCAGAGACCAAGTAAGGACCGTGGTAAAGACCTGGGTTTGTTGGCTCTTTAGAGTATAAAGAGTTCTTCTCGTAACCTTCTTTTTGCGCGCCATATTTTTTAAATACAGGCTCTTCTAAGTGTTTCGGAAGTAAACGGAATGTTCCAAGTTGTGTAAAATCCCAACGTAATTTGTCGTATGTAAAAGTACATTTTTTTGGAGATTTTTTATCGTAATCAATTTTTGCAACTTGAGTATAAGTTTCTTTGTCAGCCACTGATACATTTGGTGACATCGCCACTTTGATTGTGAAAATAAAATCTTCACAAGTGATCGGAGTGCCATCACCCCAAACTGCATTTTCTAAAATTTCCCAGTCAGCAACGATCGTGTCTTTGCCGTTAACTTTTTTGATTTTAGCCTGGCCATTTTCTAAAGAAGGAATGGATTTAGCTAATTGAGGAACCCATTTGCCGTCAGCATCGATGGTTGTCAATGTTCTCATTGTCATACCCATCATGTAAGTTGTGGCTACCATATTAGACACAAGCGGATTCATGTTTTCGAACTCTTGCGAAATACCAATTTTAAGTTCGTTGTTTGTCAGCTTTCCGCTAGCTGTGGCCGTCGTGGCAGCAGTCGATGTGTTCGCATCACTGTTTTTCTTGGTACAAGAAACAGCCAACAAAGCTGCAACAAGTACTAAACTGAAATTTTTCATAAATTCTCCTTTTGAAAATTCTGTTTTTCAAAAACTTTAAAACATGAAACATAGTTGTCACCAGAAGGGCCCACAGGTTTTAACTGAGGAATTTCTGATTTGCAGCGATCCATACAAAAACCGCATCTTGGATGAAATGTGCAACCCGAAGTTGGGTTGATTGGGGAAGGAATCTCGCCCGTTAAAATTTTATGCATTTTCTTTTTGCCGGCGCCAATAGTTGGAATTGAAGCCAGCAAAGCTTGTGTATAAGGATGCTGAGGGTTTTTATAAAGCTCATCGCGCGAAGCGATTTCAACAATTTTACCCAAATACATGACAGCGACGCGATCACAAACGTGTTCGATCACAGAAAGGTCATGAGAAATAAAAATATATGTCAGCTTTAATTTTTCCTGCAGATCTTTCAATAAATTTAAAATCTGGGCTTGGATAGAAACATCCAAAGCTGAAACAGGTTCGTCGCAAATAATTAATTCAGGATTCAGTGCAATAGCACGCGCGATAGCGATCCGTTGTCTTTGTCCACCTGAAAATTCATGGGGATAGCGATTGATGTGCGAAGGTCTGAGGCCAACAAGCTCGAGCAATTCTTTGACTCTTTTTTCGCGTTCAACAGGGCCAAGTAGATTGTGAATAACAAAAGGTTGCTCGATCACTTGTCCCACCGTCATACGTGGATCTAGGGAAGCATAAGGATCTTGGAAAATCATTTGGATGTTTTTGCGCGATTCACGCAGTTCTTTACCAGATAAATCTAAAAAGTTTTTTCCGTTAAAAGAAATTTGTCCGCCTGTAGGTTCGTATAAACGAATCAAAGTGCGTCCCAAAGTGGATTTGCCGCAGCCGGATTCGCCCACCAGTCCTAAAGTTTCGCCTTTTTTAACGGTTAAAGAAATATCATCGACGGCTTTGACATCACCTACGTGACGCATGAAAAATCCCTTTTTGATGGGGAAGTATTTTTTCACATTTTTAGCTTCAAGAATGAAATCAGTTTGATGAGCTGTCATATTCCAACCTTATAACGGATTAAAGCAAGCCACTTTGCGAGTGGTTTGAGACTGAGGAGTTGTCACGTCTTGGTAAAGAGGTTTAGTTGTCCAGCACTCTGTTTTAACACGAGTGCAACGAGTGGCAAATGGACAGCCTACTGGTAATTCATGAGGAGCGGGAACAGAGCCTTCGATTGTTTTTAAACGACCGATGCGTTGGCCCATTTTCGGACGAGATTCAATCAATGCGGCCGTGTACGGGTGTTTTGGCGATGTCAGGACGTCTTGAGTTGAACCTGTTTCGCACATTTGACCGCCGTACATCACAAGCACGCGGTCAGAGACTTCGGAAATAACGCCTAAATCATGAGTAATAAATTGAACGCTCATGTTCATTTTTTCTTGTAAGCCCTGGAAGAGTTCTAAAATCTGAGCCTGAATAGTGACGTCTAAAGCGGTTGTAGGTTCGTCCGCGATCAGGAATTTGGGATTGCACGATAAGGCCATCGCAATCATCGCTCTTTGTCTCATCCCACCTGATAATTGATGAGGGTAGGCCGAGTAGCGCTCTTCGGCAGAAGGGATTCCTACCAAACGAAGCATTTCGATCGCACGATCTTTCGAGTCTTTGGGATTGAGTTTTAAATGTTTTTGGATTTGTTCGTCCATCTGATAGCCGATGGTTAAAACAGGATTCAATGCGGTCATCGGTTCTTGGAAAATCATGGCCATTTGTCCGCCACGAATCGTTTCCATTTCAGAAGCGCTGGCTTGAACCAGATCTTTCCCATTCAGTAAAGCGGATCCGTGAGTAATTTGACCGGGACTGCTGATCAGTTTCATCAGCGAGAAAGAAGTGACTGATTTACCGCAGCCGGATTCGCCAACGATACCAAGAGTTTGCCCTTGTTCGATTTCGTAAGAGATGCGGTTGACGGCGCGAAAAGGTCCTGACTTTAAAAAGAATGTCGTCTCGAGTTCATTCACTTTCAGCACTGGATTCAATTCAAACTCCTTTAAATATAAAACAATAAAACAAGGGTTATTTTTAGTACCTGACGGCAGCGAAAAAATAAAGATTACATCTTGTTAACGCAACGTATTAGTTTATTTTTTAAAATTTTTCAAGGTGCTTTGTTGGGCTGTTAGTCTCTTCAATTCTTTGAAAAGTCTTTTGAAGACTTAAACTCACTGTGGCTGAAACCAGTTGAGAAATTTTTTCAGACAAACTCGGCTTTTTCTCGATCGAGATTTTGACCACGCGGTGAGATTGAATTTTTCCTAAAATATAGTCATCACTTGTTTGAATTTGATCAACAAGGCCTAATTTTAATGCATCTTGACCGAACCAGTATTCCCCCGTAGCGACCTTGGCAAGATCCAATTGCGGGCGGAATCGGGACACAAAAGATTTAAATAAATGATGTGTAGCTTCCAGTTGCTCCAGAAATTTTTGTTCGCCCTTTTCAGTGATTTCGCCAAAAATACTGATCGTGCGTTTAAAATCACCCGCTGTGTATTCTTTGTAATCGACATCATGTTTTTTAAGTAATTTATTAAAATTGGGAACCTGAGCGACAACACCAATCGATCCGATGATTGCAAAAGGTGAGCAGATAATTTGATGAGCCACGCAAGCCATCATGTAACCGCCACTGGCAGCGACCTTATCAACGCAAATCGTGACCTTCAGACCTGCATCGCGTAAGCGTAAAATTTGAGCTGCAGCCAGGCCATAACCATGGACGATCCCGCCCGGGCTTTCAACTTGGATGATCACTTCTTCGTCTTTTTGCGCAATCGTTAAGATCGCATTGATTTCTTCTTTGAATTGATCGACGTGCGACGCATTTACGTCACCTTTCAAAAAATCTAAAACATAGGCACGTGGTTTTTTTTCGGGGTTTTTATCCTTGAGTTTGGCTTCTTTTTTAAGACGTTTTTTTTCGGCTTTTAATTCAGCCTCGTCCAGCAAAAGAGAATTTAAGGCATTTTTTTGATCATTGATTTTATCATTCAGGATTTCAAGATCGACAGTTTTTTGATTTTTATTTTTAATAGCGACCGAAGCAATTGTCAGTATCACTGCGATTATGCCGATCACGATGATCAATGTTTGAAAGAAAAAAAGACCAATGCTGTTTAGAAAATCCATAGAGTTGCCTTTCTGAGTGCGCTCTTTTAATTAGCGCAGTTTGGGCTTAAGATAAAGACAAAAGTCGAGTCTTTGCTGTTTTTTTAATTCCAATCGATGTTCCTTTTATGAATTTATGCCAAAATAAAGTCAGGAGATTTTTGCATTGAAGACAGTTCAAGGTGGCTTTCGACAATCCATTTCAATTTTGTTTTTTCTTTGGGGAATCAGTGTGTATTCAGCTCCAGCGGCTGCTGTGGAAACGGATACGGCTGTGGCCGAAAAATTAAAAGATGAGCTGAATTTAAACAAAAATCGTCGTTCAGGTTTTAAGGATTTTAAAACTCAGCAAAAAAAATTTGAAGTCGAGCGGGATCGTGGCTTGGCGGAATTTTTAGAAGAAGACGAAAAGTTTGCTTTGCAGCGAGAAAAAGGTCTTTGGGAGTATAAAAAATCAAAAACTTCTGAAATGACTGAGGATGGACCTGAATTTAAAGCCGATTTGCAAGAAAAAAACAAGCGTGTCAAAGAAATGGAAACTGCTCGACAATTGCATGTTAAAACGCGCGATCAAATCAAAGCGGAATTTAATCACGGTGAATTAGTTGACGAAGAAATAGAGCTGGGGTTGATCGCCGAGCGTCCACGCTTTGATCAGCGCAAACGTTCGCGCAACAAATGGGTGAAATCAGGTTCGCAATCCTCGGGTTCTGGATCGGGCTTTACGGGCAGTTTTCCATCAAATCCATTGGATGGAAATTTTAATGCAGGGCCTACCCAAGATTTCGTGCCACAACCATTGGATAATTTCGAAGAAATACCGCCACCGCCACCACCTGTGCCTTATGAAGAGTTTGGAACAGCTGGGTCCGGTCAGAGTGGATTTGATTCAGGATTTGGTGAAGCGCCCTTGCCGCCGCCGCCGCCACCGCCACCAGATGGAGGATGGGATTTTTAACGGGCAGAGCTGGATTACTTGATAAAAAGTTCCTCTAAGCTGAGCCCTGTTAAGTCGGCCGTCTTTTTAAATGCAAAATACAAAATAGATCCTACAAAAATCATCATGGGAACAAGGATGACCGCCATCGAGTACATTGTCATTTGTCCCAACTGTTGATTCAGCAGTTCTTGCTTTTCGGTGTCACTTAATGTTTGAGCTAGGGGTTTAAAAATGTATAAAGCCAAAGCGAAATTCAAGGCCGCACTCAGTAGGAATGAAACAGACAGCCACTGCGTTGATTTCTTCATCAGACTCTGAAACTGAGTTTTTTTCTCGGCCGTATTAGTTTTTTCTTCGATCAAAGCGACGTTGAAGGCTTTGGGGTTTAAAAATAGCGATTGAAAAAAAGGCGAGTCAGAGAGGCTGGAAAACCAAACAAAGACACCAATCAAAAGTGGAAAAACGGCTTCTTTGATCGCAAACCAAATCCCGTCCAGAGCCATCAATGTCAGGACTCCAGAAAATAAAATATTCAAAAGACCTAATAAAGAAATATAATTAATCTTTTTCTCTTTAATAAGTGCGTATATGCCAAAGCAAAGAGGAAAAGCGAGTGCAATTAGCAAAGCCACTAGGGGAGTCAGTCCGAGTTTAGAGCCTTTATTAAGAATAAAGACGGGGACAAATATGTTAAATAAAATATGACTGAAGCTCGAGTTGTTTGAATCCATCGTTTTACAGTAGAGCAAAAAGGAATGATTTGTAAACCAAATTTAAAAGTTTTATAAATGTCGCAGGAGTAAAAATGCCCGAACTTCCCGATGTCAAAAAGGCAAAAACTAAATAGCCAGTAGTCTCGAAGGTTTAGCGAAATTCCTGAGTGTTTCCGCGTTTCTTATCTATCATTTGGTTTCACTTCATTTCATCAGTTTTCCACTCGCATTCATGCCATTTCACTTATTTGGGTGACAAAGGTGACAAGACTTTTTTGTCACCCTAAGCCTGAATTCTTATGGCTAAAAATGGGAGAGGTATCGGGCTTGGTTTTACGATTTTGGATTTACGTTTGTAGATTACATTTTTTTGTTTCTAGCCTGGACCTAAAATCAGTTCAAAAAAACAAAGACTATTTGAGGAGGAAAATTTATGGGTATTGATAAATTAATGGCATTCGCTGCAACAATTGCAGTTTTGGCCGTATCCACTGGGCAACTACCAAAAATAATTCGTGCAGTTCATATTGCACAACTTCAGTTGTTGAAAGAGTCGCAGGCATCCAAATGGCCTAAAGCTACGCTGTTACCTTCAAAATGATTAAAGTAATGGTCAGAATTCTGAAATATCAATTTTAAAAAGGCCGTTTAATTTTTTACAGATTTTTTACGCGGTTGTTTCGCATAGTCGTTTCATAAACCAAGAAGAGGATTTTATGAAACGACGAATTTTAATAACTTTGCTTATACTTCCCTGTATTCAAGCGTTCGCTCAAGAAAAAACAAACTCAGAACTTAAGTGGCAGGGCTATTTAGATTTTTACTATCAATCTAGCCCTCAAGCTCATCGGGTGACATCCACAACAACAAATGGTCCAGAGGTCATCGAAGGCAGATACTTTGATCGACATATCAATCAGATGACTCTGAATATGGCCGAGCTTTCTTTGCAAAAAACAACAGGAAGGACGAATTTTAGAATTGATCTAGCTGCTGGCGAGATGGTCGATCAACTTAGTGGTGGAAGCTCTCAAGCGGCCACTGCTTTGACTCCTACAAACCCTGCTGCGAATGAACCCACGCGCAATATCACGCAAGCGATTATCAGTTATAAACTCAAGGACGACCTCACGCTGTCTGCCGGAAAGTTCTATACTCACATGGGGCTTGAGGTCACAAAAGCTAAAGACAACTGGCAGTACTCTAGGAGTTATACCTACAATTACGGAATCCCATTTTGGCATGAAGGCTTAAGCTTAAATTACCTAGTCATACCTGAAAAGTTCAGCACCACTTTGTATGTTTTAAATGCTTGGGATGGCAGAATCTCTCAGGAACAAAATAAATCCACAACCCTTGGTGCAAATCTTAATTATACAGGATTCAAAGACCTTACCCTAAACTACAATTTTATCGGCGGAGCCGAGTCTAATTCTGATGGGCAGAGACAAGTTCATGAACTCAATGTGACCTATGCAATAAGCGATAAATACGCAGTCGCTTTTGATGGAATTTTCGGTGAACAGCAAAAAGCTCCCACAGTCGGAAATGCTAAATGGAACGCTTTGGCGATCTATCTAAAAGCAAAAATAAGTAACATATATACCTTTAGCCCAAGATATGAAGTCTTTGACGACTCTGACCAGGGCTTTGCGGTTTCTGGCGGGCTAACGGCCGTAGGTGTAAAGCAAAAAATTACCTCTGTGACGTTAGCAAATAATTTCACCTTGGATGATGGGCTGGAAGCCCGACTTGAGCTTCGATCTGACAAATCAGACTCAAATTCCTATTTCTTAAACAAAGATCATTCAGCCTCAGATCATCAAGAATCATACGCTGTAGCTCTCTTGTATTCGTTTTGAATACCCGAATTTTTACATATTTTTTACGCGGCTCAAAGCTAGGCTTTAAGTATCGGAGGATAGATTTATGGATTTTCTAATTTCAGGACTCGTAGGTGTAGGGGTGATTATTTACTTAGTCTATGCACTTTTCAACCCAGAGAAGTTTTAAAGGTGTGAAAAAATGAAATCAACAGACTTCTTTCAAATTATTATTTATGTAGGTTCTCTTATTTTTCTCTCTCCGATTCTAGGAGTGTTTTTTGCGAAAGTTCTAAAGGGTGAGAAAACTTTATTAACTCCAATTTTTGGCTGGTTAGAAAAAAGTATCTATAAATTATGTGGTGTTAATCCTAATTCAGAGATGAATTGGAAGGAGTATGCAAAATCCCTCCTTCTGTTTAATTTTTTAGGATTCATTTTTCTTTTCATTCTGCAGCTCATTCAAAAGTCGTTGCCACTCAATCCTCAAGCACTAGACAATTTATCGTGGCATCTGGCTTTTAATACAGCCGTTAGCTTTGTCACCAATACAAACTGGCAGTCTTACGGCGGCGAATCGACGATGAGTTATCTCACGCAAATGATAGGTTTGACGACGCAGAATTTTGTGAGTGCAGCCACAGGAATCGCAGTTTTTCTAGTAATTGTTCGTGGACTTATTCTTAAGCAAACTTCAAAACTTGGAAATTTCTGGGTCGATCTTACAAGATCAACAGTTTATGTATTACTTCCTCTCTCTATTCTGCTGGCTGTTGTGTTGTCACAACAAGGAGTTGTGCAAAATTTTGATCCGTACTCTAAAGCAATAACCATTGAAGGTGCCGAACAAATCATACCTGGTGGGCCTGCTGCATCTCAAATTGCAATTAAGCAATTAGGAACAAACGGTGGTGGTTTTTTCAGTGTCAACTCTGCACACCCTTTTGAGAACCCAACTCCGCTTTCTAATTTTTTACAAATGCTCGCTATTCTTCTGATTCCCGCAGCCCTCACTTTTACATTCGGTAAAATGGTGGGCTCAATGAAACAAGGGATTACATTATTTATTGTAATGTTCTCTGTATGGGTCACAGGTCTTGGTATTTCACTTTACTCTGAACACCTAACGAATCCAGTTTTTCAAGAATCGGCTCTCATGGAGGGTAAAGAAACAAGGCTTGGTGTTACGAATAGCTTGATTTGGTCAACGGCAACGACCGTCGCATCAAACGGATCAGTCAATGCTATGCACTCAAGCTTATCTCCGATAGCTGGAGGAGTGGCACTTTTCAATATTATGCTTGGAGAAATTATTTTCGGAGGTGTTGGCGCTGGAATGTACGGAATGCTTTTATTCGTGCTTCTAACGGTTTTCTTATCGGGGCTGATGGTTGGAAGAAGTCCTGAGTACTTGGGAAAAAAAATTGAAGCTTTTGAAATGAAGTGGGCTATTTTAGGAATTTTGGGGCCATGTGCAGTTATCCTCATAGGTACTGCTATTTCAGCCATTCTTCCTATGGCACTTTCAAGTTTAGCCAATAAAGGGCCTCACGGATTTTCA
>DALYIB010000090.1:0-10012 GCA_031970595.1 Pseudobdellovibrio sp. | reverse complement strand
TACCCCGGCTAGTATTTTATAAAGCTGAATTGACTGAATCTGAAAATGTCTTAATATGTGGGAAATAAGTGTCGTCTTGCCAGCCCCCAAATCACCTTCCAGTAAAACCAAACAACCTTGGTTCAACAAAGGTGCAATATCGACGACAAATCTTTGATAATCAGAAATATTTTCAATCAAATAATTTTTATTCATTTTGCCGGCTTTAAAATCTGAATCATCCTTTGAGTCACGGCTTGAATACCTTCAAAGATAGAATAGCAAATCATCGAATGACCAATATTCACTTCAGCTAAATAAGGCAACTGACGAATGAGTTTTGTATGAAAATAGTCAAGACCATGTCCTGCATGAACACCTAATTCCAAATCATGAGCCACTTGAGCAGCAACAGCCAAACGAGACCATTCTTTGTTTTTAGCGGGTTTATTTTTTAACAAAACCCAACGGCCTGTGTGAAATTCAACAGCATCCGCCCCGACTTCACGAGATGCCAAAACTTGATCAATATCGGGTTCGATAAATAACGAAACCCGAATCCCTTTTTTATGTAATTTTTGAATATCCGATTTCAGTTCAACAATTTTTTTAACTACGTTCAATCCACCTTCGGTTGTCAGTTCTTCTCTTTTTTCAGGAACGTAACAAACCCAAGCGGGCTTGTTTTTCAAAGCCACTTTTAACATAGCGGGCGTCACCGCCATTTCTAAGTTAATTTTCAAAGGTGATTTCTTTGTTAAAAGTTTCACATCGGCGTCTTGAATGTGACGACGATCTTCACGTAAATGAATCGTAATTTGATCCGCGCCTGATTTTTTTAATAATTTTGTTAATAAAAGCAAATCGGGATACGCGGTTTCTCCTCCGCGAACTTGTCGCAAAGTGGCCGCATGATCAATATTAACACCTAAACGAATTTTTTTTGTTTTCATATTTTAAATATCCTAAGAAAGTTCTTTTTCTAAAAAGGAAGCAATTTCTTCTGCAATTTGATTGATCTGTGATTTGACGGTTCCCTCAACAAGAACTCGAATCAAAGGCTCTGTTCCAGAAAAGCGAATAAACAATCTTCCCTCAGTTCCTAGCTCTTTTTCTTTGGCTGCCACTAATTCCTTATAACCAGCAATTGAATTTAAATCGACTTTTTTACGAACTCGGCAGTTGATCAAAACCTGAGGAACTTCTTGAAACACATTCGACAGTTCGCTCATTTTTCGGCCTGTTTCCTTCATCACGGATAAAATATTTAAACCCGCTACGGTTCCATCCCCTGTAGTTGAATGATCTAAAAAGATAATATGACCAGACTGCTCGCCGCCTAAATTATATTGTCCTTTACGCATCTCTTCGACGACATACTTATCGCCCACATTGGTTTTAATGACTTGGATACCTTCTTCGCGCATCTTTTTTTCAAGACCAAAATTACTCATCTGAGTCACAACCAAAGTATTATTCTTTAAAAGATTTTTTTTCTTCATGTGCAAAGCACAAATCGCCAAGATTTGATCGCCGTTTAAAATTTTCCCTTTTTCATCAACCATCACGATCCGATCCGCATCACCGTCTAAACCAATGCCTACATCGGCGCGGTATTGAACAACCGCTTGACTGAGCTGCGCTGGGTGCAAAGCCCCTGCTTTGTCATTGATATTTGTCCCATTCGGCTGATGTCCCAGTTGAATAATTTCAGCGCCTAATTCTTCAAAAATTGCTGGTGCGACCTTGTAAGCCGCGCCATGGGCTGTATCTAATACGATACGCAGACCATCGAGCGTATGTTCCAATGGAAAAACGGATTTCGCATGAACAATATAGCGCCCTTGAGCATCTTCGATCCGTTTGGTACGACCGACTTCGCGTGACTGAGGCAATAAACGAAATAAATCATCCTGTGCAACTAGGCTTTCAATTTCTTTTTCTAAAGTATCTGCCAGTTTAAATCCATCAGGTCCAAAAATTTTAATTCCGTTATCTTGATAGGCGTTATGCGAAGCTGAAATGACGATTCCAGCCGCCGCGCGCATCGTACGAGTTAAATATCCAATCCCAGGAGTTGGTAACGGTCCCACCAGCTGAACGTAAATACCCATCGAATTTAATCCACTGGCTAAAGCCTGTTCGATCATATAACCCGATAACCGTGTGTCTTTACCAATAACAACTTTGTTAGCTTGCGAGGGTGAACTGATTTTTTTAGTACGAATCAGATATCCAATAGCCTGTCCGATTTTGACAACCACATCTGGAACCATCGGAAATTGATTCGAAGTTCCACGAATCCCATCAGTACCAAATAATTTCTGCACAGGTTTATGTTCAATCGATTGATTTTTTTGCTGATTCTGAGTAGCCATTCTGTTTCCTTGATAAGTGATTTAATTTCTTTTTACAAGTTCGACTTTTACTGCGTTCGGTTTGACCGATAAAACTTTGATCCCTTTGGGAATATCAAATTGGTTGACGTTAATATCAAATTCAAACTGACCTGTTGGATAATCCGTCGCATCCAATTTCAGTAAAGAAATTTTTTCTTTGAATTTTTTAATGATCGGCTGAGGACCCGAAATTTTTAATTTAATTTTGTCGGCAGACTGACTCATTACGGCTACATTTTCAGAAGTGATAAATTGTAATTCAAATTCCTTCACTCCGACAAAATCACGTCGTCCTAAAATCGAAATCCATAAAATTAATGAAACAAACAAGGCCACTACTTTATAGGATAGATTCTCAGTAAAAAGATGCTTATGTTCATTCATATTTTCTGCAGTTTTTAGAATTTTTTTTCTCATAACGAACCTGCCGAATCCGAAGCCAATTTGTACTTCATACCAAAAGCTTCATATAAGGCTTTACGAACATCTACCAATTCAGCCTGCATTCGCATATGACCACCGTTCACGATACTGATGGATCTGGTTTCCTCAGATACCACTAGCACTAAAGCGTCTGTTTCTTCGGTCAAACCAATCGCAGCCCGATGACGTGTTCCTAAATTTTTATCGAGAGCAGGATTTTTACTGAGTGGTAAAAAACAACCGGCATAGGCAATTTTTCCTGATCGCACAATCACAGCTCCATCGTGCATCGGTGCAGATGGATGAAAAATAGAAACAATGACTTCCGATGAAATTTTAGAATCCATTTCCGTGCCTAATTCAACGTAGTAATCGACCATAATATCTTTTTCGATCACAACCAGCGCACCATAACCCTTTTGAGCGGCTTCGATGACGCCTTTGGCGATTTCTTCGACAATATGTGTTTCCATAGCCGGCGACACGTCAGAAAACAAAGGGTGACTGCCAATATGAGCCAAGGCTCTTCTGATTTCACCTTGGAAAAGGATAACAACGATAACGAATAAGTTCGAAAAGAATTTTTCCAACAACCAGTTCAAAGTAAAAAGCTCGAGCCAAATACTCAGAATATAAGTAATCGCTAAAATACCCAAACCCGATAAAATTTGAACGGTTCCCGTACGACGAATAAGAATCAAGATACGATAAACAATCGCCCAGACCAACAGGATGTCGAAGACATCCTGTATCCGCAAATTACTGAGTATAAATATTAAATTTTCTGAAAAGGTCGAAAAAAAATTCATCGATTACGAAACAGGTGCTGGTTTTCTGCCAGCAATCGAAGCGTCTTTTGTTTCCGCATCTACTGAAACTGTCTGACCGAATCCGCCATCATCGTTTTTACGATTTTGTCTAACTTTTTGAATTTCGCTGACAGCAGCTCCATTGACCAACATTTCAACTTCATTGCCATCAATCGTTTCATATTCAAGTAAAGCCTGAGTTAAGCGCTCTAAAGCATCTCTATGAGTCGTCAGAATATTTTTAGCGACCTCATAACCTTCATCAATAAACTTGGTCACTTCGTTATCAATTTGTTGAGCTTTGGCATCCGAATAATTACGAGATTTTTGACCGTACTGCATTCCCAAAAACACAGGACCTTCGTGTTTTTCATAAGCCTGAGGTCCCAAAGAACTCATTCCCCACTCAGTCACCATACTGCGTGCTAATCCTGTCGCACGCTCGATGTCATTGCCAGCTCCCGTTGTGTAATCGCCGTAAACGATTTCTTCAGCTGCTCGCCCTCCGAATAAAAACGCAATCATGTTATGAGCTTTTTGTTTTGATAAGTTCAACATTTCCTTTTCAGGTAATGTTTGTGTAATTCCCAAAGCCATTCCGCGAGGAATTATAGTCACTTTGTGAATAGGATCTAGGCCTGCTAATTTTTTACCAACAAGTGTATGACCTGCTTCATGATAAGCCGTGATTTTTTTATCTTCTTCACTGATCACCATGGAACGTCTTTCACTGCCCATGATCACTTTGTCTTTGGCTTTTTCAAAGTCTTCGTTTTCTAAATATTTTTTGTCTGCACGCGCAGCAATCAAAGCCGCTTCGTTGACAAGGTTTTCAAGATCAGCGCCTGAAAAGCCCGGAGTTCCACGAGCAATTTTAGAAGCGTCGACTCCAGGTCCCAACGGAGTTTTTCTCATGTGCACAGATAAAATCTGTTCGCGACCTTTGAGGTCCGGTTTACCCACAACAACACGTCTGTCAAAACGACCTGGACGCAGTAAAGCAGGATCTAAGACATCTGGACGATTTGTTGCAGCGATTAAAATCACGCCTTCCGTGGATTCAAAACCATCCATTTCGACAAGCAATTGATTCAATGTTTGTTCGCGCTCGTCATGACCACCGCCCATACCAGCACCACGGTGACGACCAACAGCATCGATCTCGTCGATGAAAATTAAACAAGGAGCATTTTTCTTACCTTGTTCAAATAAATCACGAACGCGGCTGGCACCCACTCCGACAAACATTTCTACGAAATCAGAACCTGAAATTGTAAAAAATGGAACGCCGGCTTCGCCAGCTACGGCACGCGCCAATAAGGTTTTACCAGTTCCCGGAGGACCCACCAATAAAACACCCTTTGGAATACGTCCGCCTAATTTCGTAAATTTTTTAGGATCTTTTAAAAAGTGAACGATTTCTTGTAAATCATCTTTAGCTTCATCCACACCGGCCACATCTTTGAATGTGACTTTGTTTTTATTTTCTACCAACTTAGCACGAGATTTACCAAAGGACATCGCTTTACCACCGCCCACTTGAATTTGGCGCATGATAAAAATAAACATTCCTACGATCAGCAATAAAGGTAACCAGTTGATAAAAAACGATGCAAAGAAACCTTCTGATTCATTCGGACGATAATTCGGAGTAATTCCTAATTTTTCTAAGCGATCGTGGGCTTTATCAATATTTGTATCGATCACAAATTGTTGACCGTCATATTTAGTCTTGAATTCAGATTTAACTTCGCCGTAAATTTTATTCGTATTTTTGTCTAAGAATATTTTTGTTTGATCCAGCTCACCGAGCTCAGCGGCTTTAAAAAATTTTTCATTATCAAAATTTTTAATGACGTTTTTTTGTTTCATTTCATAAGCCTGAACGAAAAAAATCGACATAATGATGAACAAAAACCACAACAACATTGTTTTTTGATTGAACTTCATGAAACCTCTAACTTCCTTGGTTCTCTGTTATTACGACTGATCTTAGTATCAATTTAAAATTAATATTAATTCAGCTATGAAACCGTGTCAGGTAATTCTAGCACGATTTCACCGGAATGAATCAACCAATTCCGACCCAGTATGTGAAATGTGTGTTCTTTTTGATTTTTGTCGAGTCTTTTTAAAATTTCTTTTAAATGCCCCGTCGTAAATTCTCTTTGGCCACTCATTTTCAGAAGTTTTGCTAAAATTTTCATCTGGTCTTTAGTGGAGAGAGTCAAAAAATCCACAGACTTCACACTATAACTATTTTCGCGATTTTGAATCGGACAGTCCAGCAATTCTTGCTTGGGATCGAGATCTTCAATCAGGTAATCGAGAGAACGTCCCAGATTAGAAACTCCCCCCGGATGTCTTTGCTCTAACGCAGGCAACCAATGATGACGAATCCAATTACGCAGATAATCAGGATTCAAGTTTGTTGGATCTTCTACATAAGAAACATTCTGTATTTTTGCATAACTGATTAAATCAGCTCGGGATTGATACAGTAAAGGGCGTAAAATATGACCATTCCACATTCGAAAAGAAGCCAATCCCTCTGTGTGAGTTCCCCGCAGCATTTGGATCAAACGCGTTTCGAGCAAATCATCTTGATGGTGCCCCGTGACTAAAACATCCCCCGCTGCTAAATTCTGCTGAAAAAACTGATGTCGGTATTCACGAAATTCAGCCTCTGATTGCAGTCGAACGGCAGACCTCACACTGATCAAATTCACATTTAAATTCTGACAAGTTTTTTCCACTAATGCCATCGCTTGATCGCGAAAATCTTTGTTTTCAAAATCGCCATGATGGACATGAAATACTCGGCATCGTTTCAATAAACCTAAGCGATCAAATAGATGCAACAAACACATCGAATCCAGTCCACCGGAAACGGCTAAGGCCAATTGGCGATCCGAAATATCCAATATTCCTTCCGCTTTGATTCGGTTCCAAATCTGATGTTCCAAATCATTCCACATCGCGACCACCTTGAAATTTTGAAATAACCTGTGACTGAGTAAATTCGGTCAATCCCCACTCGCCTAATTCGACACCATAACCTGAGTCTTTCCAACCGCCAAAAGGGACTTCGACACGCGATTTAACGACATCATTCAACACAACAGTGCCGGCCTGAATTTCATGGGCTCTTTTTAAAATCAGCGGATCTTCAGAAAAAATTCCAGCCCCCAAACCATAGATAGTGCTGTTCGCCAATTCAATAGCCTGATCGGTTGTGTGAAAGGGAAATATCATAAGCGCAGGGCCGAATATTTCCATTTTCTTTAATTCAACAGCCTGATTCAAATCCAATTGATACATGCATGAGGGCACCCAAGCAGCTAGCGAATCTTTGGGTGGCTTTTTTTCAAATATTTTTTTTCCTAAAAATTCGACTTGCTGACATTGATCCAGATAAGACTGAACAAAGCGATGGTGCGCCAATGGCCCTAGCCGACATGATTTTGTCATAGGATCTGAAAAATCCCAATCATTCATCTCATCAGACAAAATCTGTGAAAATCGATTTAAAATGGATTGATGGACGATCACCCTTTTCGCGGCAATACAAACTTGTCCTGCATTGTTCATGCGAGATTGAATTATTTTTTTGGCCGCTTTTTGCAAATCACAATCAGGAAAAACTAAATAAGGATCGCTTCCACCCAGTTCGAAAACACTCTTTTTCAATGAATGACCAGACAAAGAGGCCACTAATCGACCCGCTTCAGTTGACCCCGTCAAACTGACTCCTGCAATACGTCTGTCATTTATAATGGATTCAGTCTGATCATGAGAAGTCATCAAGTGCTGAAATATTTTAAGAGAACCTAACTGATCAAATATTTTTTGCAACCACCGCCCCATTGAGGGTGTGATTTCAGAAGATTTCAAAAGCACAGTATTGCCGGCTAACAAACAAGGAAAGAACATTCGAAACGCCTGCCAAAGAGGAAAATTCCAAGGCATAATTCCCCAAATAATCCCCAAAGGTCTCCGACGTAACTGATGTTGAAATCTAGATTCGTATATGTCAGGTGAAGAAAAATGAGTCTCTTGAACCGAATCTAAAAAATAAGTGATTGAATCAATCACTTTATCCACTTCGATCAAAGACTGTGTTAGAGGTTTACCCATTTGATGGGTCATTTCCGTCGCAATTTGCAGTCGATCAGTTCGAATCAAAGCCGCCATAGGCCGTAAGTATTGTTTCCGTTCAGCAACAGATTTATTTTGCCAATCAAAAAATCCGCTCTGAAGAAGAGATAAAGCCTCATCAACTTCAGAGGGACTTGAATAGTTCCAATATTCGATTTGTTCGGCTGTGTAGGGATTGACTGTCCACCAATTATTTTTTGTCATCTTTTTTGGTAATTTCAATTTCAGCCGAAATTTTAAATTTATGATTTTCGGCAAATTTTGAAAACTCTTGGACAAAATCAATTTTACGAATCAAGGCAATCATTTCATTGGTCGCTTTCAAGGTAATATCGTCTTTAGTTTTAAGAACCTGTGTGACAACAGTCCCTAAAAGCTCTTTTGATATTTCAGAGGGCGATCCTGAAGAAATAATTTTCTTGATTGTATCTGAAATTTTAGGGTCTTTTTTATCGCCGGAATCCGATGAATTATTTGCCATAAACTTTTTTGATCCTGTTTTTGATATTCACCATCATCATTGGTAAATTGGCACTAACCAAGGGTTTTGCAATTGAATCAGGAACCAGCATGCCAAAAGTAGCCTCGACTGAGTATTCTACTTTGCATTGTTGTCCTTCGGGTTTAATCGACCAAGAACCCATCATTGTTTTAAAAACATCACCTGATATAAAATTGAATTTGATCGAATGCGGTGCATGTTCTTCGCAACGCAATTTATATTTAAATGTTTTAATCAAAGAAACCCCGTATTCCATTTCTTTGACATTTCCCTCTGATTTTAAAATTTTGACTGATTTAACTTCGGTTAAAAATTCAGGATACTTTTCATAATCAGAAATCAATTTGAAAAATTCTTCTGCTGTACAGTTAAAAGTTTCTGTTGTTTTTGCGCTAGCCATACTTAGCCTTTCTTAAATAACGCCTCAGCGGCGGCCTTCAGTTGATCTTTGTTGTCTTTTAAAGCTCCACCTTCACGGGGTTTATAATAATCACAAAAATTAGCTCGATCTTTTTCTTTGACCACATCCGCAGAGGGCTCTTTGCATTCATTATAAGATTTCGGATCGTAAAAGCCACAATTTTTACAACTGTGCAAATCGGTCTTACAAGAAAAACATTCATCCTTGCGACCGACGTGTCCCAAAATTGGATTCGGTTTTTGACAATGAAAACAGATCAATTCAGCCATCATTTAAATTTTCTTTACTGAAAAATTATGATGAGTTTCAACGTGGCGGATGGTTCCTGTTTGTGAACGCATCACCACAGATTCTGTTTTAGCACGACCACCTGGCAAAACTTTAACTCCTTTTAACAAAGGTCCATCAGTTACACCCGTCGCACAAAACATCACATTACCTTGAGCGAGCTCCATTAGAGTATATTTCTTATTGAGATCTTTAACACCCATTCGCAGAGCTCGTTCTTTTTCCTCTTCGTTTCTGAATTTCAGACGTCCCTGAAAATCACCGCCTAAACAGCGCATAGCGGCCGCAGAAATAACTCCTTCGGGAGCGCCCCCAATTCCTAATAATAAATCAATTCCAGAATCAGGCCATGCAGCTGCAACGGCCGCGGAAACATCGCCATCGCCAATCAATTGAATGCGAGCACCCGTTCGGCGAACTTCTGCAATCAAAGCTTCGTGTCTGGGGCGATCTAAAATAACAACCGTCACATCGCCCACAGGTTTATTTAAAGCCTTTGCCACACGCTGAATATTTTCAGTCGGAGACAAATCAATATCAATCAAACCTTTTGCAGCCGGTCCACATGCAATCTTATCCATGTAGGTATCCGGCGCGTGTAAAAAACCATTTCTTTCGGCGACAGCAATCACAGAAATCGCACCAACTCCGCCTTTGGCACAAATGGTTGTTCCCTCTAATGGATCCAGAGCGATGTCAATCGCTGGGCAGTCGTCTTTTTTCTGTCCTACTTTTTCGCCAATATACAACATAGGAGCCTCATCGCGCTCGCCTTCACCGATAACGACTGTCCCATCAATACGAACTGAATCAAATGCTTTTCTCATGGCATCGACTGCGGCCTGATCGGCGGCCTTTTCTTCACCACTGCCGATCCATTTTGCTGACGATAAAGCAGCTGCTTCTGTAATACGAACGAATTCTAAAGCCAGGTTTCTGTCCACTGTGTCTCCTTAATTTTTTGAACAAATTCTTTTCTGAGTCGAATCGGTTTTAATTCCTGATCTAAAGCACAGTGAACCGTTTGGCCAAC
>DALYIB010000089.1:0-10028 GCA_031970595.1 Pseudobdellovibrio sp. | reverse complement strand
CTTCTTTTTGCCATGAACGTCCTCCCTTAGGCTTTGGTCTAGTCAATTAGTATGTCATTTATCGGCCTATTCTTAAAAAACATGAGGACTTTTTTTCACACTTGTGTTTTGATTCCGGAAATGAATATTTTCGGTCTCATTTTGATTAGTGTTTTGTTCCAATTTCAATCGTATTCAGTGGCTTCTGAGACGGTCAAAAATGCGTCTACTGAGGCAGTGGCGCAACCAAGTATTGAGAAAGTCAAAGAAACTTGTGTTCAGCAGCTTAGTCCCTTCAAAAGTTATTTTAAAAAAACAGATTTAAACAATTCTTGTTCGCGAGCACTTTTGTTAAAGAACTGTCAAAGCGTTCAAGGCACTCCTATTTTTCACTTTGATGATAAAAGTCAGTCGAAAGAAAAATCGAAAAATATTTTAGTCATCAGTTTGATCCATGGTGACGAAACGCAGGCGGGTGCTTTGGGGCGCTATTGGGTCGAGCGACTTGAAAAAATTCAGCCGCGGAACAATTGGCGAATCATTCCCGTGATGAATCCAGATGGTGTTGCGGCGAAAACTAGAATGAATGCAAATGGTGTCGATTTGAATCGTAATTTTCCGACTTTGGATTGGAATGAAAAAGCCATTGATTTTTGGAAAAAAGAAGGCGGCAGTTCTAAACGTCGATTCCCAGGCCATAATGCGGCCAGTGAACCTGAAGTTGGTTGTTTACTGAGTCATATCGAGGAATATCAACCAGATTTCGTGATGTCGATTCACACTCCGTTGCGTGTTTTGGATTTTGATGGACCTCATGTAAAGCCGCCAATTTATAATTATTTACCATGGAAACGTTTAGGAAATTTTCCTGGAAGCTTAGGTCGTTACCTTTGGGTTGAAAAAAGTATTCCGGTTTTAACGACTGAATTACGTAATGAGCTGCCAGCGACAGTCGCTCCCTTTGAACAATTACAGGATGTTATTGGGGAATTAGTTCAAAAAGAAATCAAAAAATAATTACATAAATACAACGGCAAAAGTAAACATCGGGATCAATTCTTTATGTGTGGCCGATGTCGAACTGCTGACTCCGTTCACCGTCATTTCTGAATAAGAAAAACTTTTGTGGGCCACCATAAGTCCTACGTAAAAACTAGAAGTAATCTTGGATAAAAAACCCAAGTCGATTTCATAGCCAGATCCTTTGGTGTATTCAGTCGTGCCATTAAATTTATATTTCGAAGATAAAAAGTAATGCGCATTTAAATAAAAATCTTTGTCGGAATAATATCCCGCTGAAATTCCGTAACTGGTTCTGCTGGAGTTGGATGAATCATTCGAAGAAATTGAATAAATACCACCAAAAGCAAATTTTTTATCAACGCGTATTAAACGTAAATCCGTATCCGTGATTTTAGATTCAGAAGTTGTTCCATTGTCATCGTAATCACGATCCAAATAGATCGTATTCAAAGAAAAAACCAAAGTTTTAGATAGGTCAGCGTGGCTTGATAATGAAGCCAATACAATCAATGCAAATAATATGAATTTAGACATGTCGATATTACAACAAATCCACAGGACAGTGTCTAGTGGATTTGCCCGTTTGAACTGGCCTGTTGGATCGCCTGAAGGCGTTCCTGTGGGCTTTCGACTTCGTCTTGGATTTCGATCAGTCGGTTAATCAATTGTTCTTTAGCTTGCTTGATCGCAGCGTAAACATCCGTGCTGATCGACTCAGATTCGATAGATGCTTCATTCTCTTTTAATACAATGGCAATTCGATGCAGGCCGGATCTTTCGGTGATGACCTCGCTGTCTTCTTCTGTGTTTTCATAAGGATCTCGAGCCATCACAAGAATTAATGTCTCGGGTGTCACATAGTTTTCGAATTCAGAGATTTGCTGATAAATGTAAGACTGGACATCTTTATCATTTTCAATGAGCTGAGATGTATTTTGAACCGATGAGGCCGATAGTGTCGTTGTGTCAGCTGAACTAGATTTTTTATCCATAGAAGCCTCCTTATGATAATGAATTAAGCGGACTAAGGTGATTCCGTGGTTCCTTATTTTAGTATAACATTTTGAAAACATTAAAAAAAGTCCAGATGCCAAAGACTCGCTTTTTATTTTTAAAATGAATAGATTAGTTCTTTTGTCTCGACGTAAGACAGTGTATAAATTTGAGTCATGGGTACTATAAAATTACATGATAGTTGGTTAAAACATTTAGAGTCAGAGTTTAAACAACCTTACATGATTCAGTTGAAAAAATTTTTAAAAGACGAGTACGAAAAAAATAAAATAATTTATCCTCAAAAAAATCAGTACTTTCGAGCTTTGGATTTAGTGCCTCTTGAAAATGTGAAAGTTGTCATTCTGGGGCAGGATCCCTATCATGGCGAAGGCCAAGCTCATGGCCTCAGTTTTTCTGTCGAAGAGGGTGTGCGCTTTCCGCCTTCGTTGCAAAATATTTTTAAAGAATTAAATTCAGATTTAAATATTCAAATTCCGAAATCGGGCAATTTACAGCGTTGGGCGGATCAAGGGGTTTTATTGTTAAACAGTGTTTTAACTGTTGAAAAAGATCAAGCAGCTTCTCATCAAAAAAAAGGATGGGAAACTTTCACTGATAAAATTATCGAAGTGATCAATGAAAATTGCGATCATGTTGTATTTATTTTATGGGGTGCTTACGCTCAGAAAAAAGCCGCTTTTGTGGATCGAAAAAAACATCTTGTGCTAGAAAGCGTTCATCCATCGCCACTGTCTTCGCATCGTGGTTTTTTTGGATCAAAACCTTTCTCAAAGACGAATGATTGGCTGCAAAAAAAACAAATCAAACCAATTAATTGGTAGCCTGTGACCTTAAATCGGCCAGGGCTTTTTGGCTGAGATCTAAATTTTCCATATGGGTCAGTAATATTTCTTCGTACTTTTGAATGTCGTCATTCAATGCTGAAATAGATTTAGCTACTTCTTGTGCTTGAAGGCCTTGTGACTTTAATAAATCCGCATTTTTTTCTTCAATTTGTTGGGCTAGCTTGTGCAATAATTCTTCAGTCTTTAATATCTTGCGCTCAAGTTCCTTAATTTCGGAATTCAGTCTTTTGGTTTCTTCTTTGTAGTTCCATTTCTTTTCCTGATTCTGTACCGAACTTTGTGGATTCTGCGGCGCTGTTGCTGTTGTTGAAGCTCTTTCAGACAAAGCGCCTTTCTCAAGGCTCCAGACATACTCATCATAATTTCCTGGATACAGCTCGGCTTTTCCGTCTTTGATCTCGATAATTTTTTGACTGACTTGGCGGATAAAACTTCGGTCATGGCTGACTGTAATGATTGTTCCGTCGAAATTAGCTAAAGCTTCGGCCAACGCATTCACAGTATCAAAATCCAAATGATTCGTTGGTTCATCTAATAAAAGCAAAGGGCTTTTTTGTAACAGAATCTGACCCAAGGCGACTCGAGTTTTTTCACCACCCGATAACACTTTGATTTTTTTGTGAATGGCTTCGCCGGAAAACAAAAGCGAACCTGCGATATTTAAAATATCTTGTGCTACACAGTCTTTGTGTGCTTTTTTTTGTAAAGAATCTAAAACGGTGTCTTCGGGGTGTAAATCCTCTGTCAAGTGCTGAGCAAAATACGACAGTCGAACCTGATGCCCCCATTTCAGATTTCCTTTTAACAAGGGAATGCGTTCGCCAATAGATTTCAACAAAGTGGATTTTCCCGCACCATTGAAACCAACTATGCCAATTTTATCGTTTTTTTCGACACGAAGTTGAACATTAGATAAAATCACTTTGTTGGCATATCCTAAATCGGCTTGTTCAATTTGCAAAATTTCTTTTCCAGTCGCTGTGGCCGGTGGCAATAAAATTCGCGCTCGAGGTGGAATTTTTTTTGTCTCGATAATTTCCATTTTATCCAGCTGCTTCATTCGTGACTGAGCTTGACGCGCTTTAGTCGCCTTGGCTCCGAAACGGTCGATAAAATCTTGAAGATGTTTTCGTTTTGTTTCTTGGTTTTGAATTTGTGCCGCTAAAACTTTTTGAAGTTCCGCTTTTTGTTCAAAATAATCATCGATATTGCCTGGAAACTTATTGATCTCTTCAGCTTCGACTTCCAAAGTGTATTCAGTCGTTCGTCGTAAAAATTCACGATCATGCGAAATCAGCAAAAAAGATTTTTTATAATCTTGTAAAAACTTTTCAAGAGCGAGGATGCTTTCTAAATCCAAGAAATTCGTCGGCTCATCCAGCAGCATCAAATCAGGTTCCAGCCCGATCAAATACAGTAATTTGACCCGCATACGATAGCCGCCACTGAGGTCAGCTAATTTCATCGAAAAAAGGGCCTCAGATAATCCTAAGGACAATCCCAGCTGTCGAAGTGTCCATATAGGTGTAATCGTTTGGGTTGATAAATAATTTTCAACGCTTTCTTGGACGTTCCATTCGGACTCTTGTTCCAGATAGCCTATGCGCAGACCATTTGATTTGGTAATTTGTCCCGAATCGAGTGTTTCTTGGCCGACGATAATTTTAAAAAGTGTGGTTTTGCCAGCGCCATTAGGGCCGATCACTCCAACGTGTTCGCCCTGATTAATAGAAAAGCCCGCGTCACGAAATAGGATCTTCGCACCGTATTGCTTGTTGGCTTGATTCATTTGCAGCAAATTCATGGTTATAATATTGACCAAAAAATTGATTTTGTCTTTAATTAAGATTCGCTTGTAACCGAACAGAGGAGCATTTATGCGCAGATTATTATTCTTAGTTCTTTTTTCAGCATCGAGTGTGTCGTTTTCGGCGCAAAACTTGATTTACTGCTCGGAAGGAAGCCCGTCTTCATTCAATCCGCAGTTGGTCAGTGACGGTGTCAGTATGAATGCCAGTTCTCAAACAGTCTTTAATCGTTTAGTTGAATTTAAAAAAGGCACCACCGAAATCGAGCCGGGTTTAGCTGAATCGTGGACAGTTTCGAAAGATCAACTCACATATACATTCAAGCTGAAGAAGAATGTGCAGTTTCATTCGAATTCATTTTTTAAGCCCAGCCGTGCATTGAATGCAGAGGATGTGGTTTATACTTTTATGTCGCAATTAAATCCGAAGCATCCGCTTTCTATTCCGCAGGCCAATTATGAATATTTCAAAGCGATGGAGTTAGATCAAATTATCGAAAACGTTTCCAAAGCAGATGAGCAGACTGTAGTTTTTAAACTCAAAAGACCCGAGGCTCCGTTTTTAGCTAATTTAGCTATGGATTTTGCCAGTATTTTATCTGCTGAATATGCAGAGTTTTTAATAAAGTCAGGCAAAGGTTTAAAAACTTTGGAAACGCAGCCGATCGGAACAGGGCCGTTTGTATTTAAAAGTTACCAAAAAGACTCGACTGTTAAATTCACAGCTTTCGAAAATTACTTCAAAGGAAGACAAAAAATCGATCAACTTATTTTTTCAATCGTTGCTGATTCGACAGTCAGAACACAAAAACTGAAATCAGGTGAATGTCATGTGATGAGCGAACCACAGCCACAAGATTTAGAAAATTTAAAAGCAAATCCTAAATTAAAAGTTTTAAGTATCGAAGGTTTAAATGTCAGTTATATTGCTTTCAATACTGAAAAAAAACCATTTAATAATAAAAAAGTCCGCGAAGCTTTAAGTTTAGCAATGAATCAAAAAAACTATATTGATGTCATTTATAAATCACAAGCCCAAGCCGCTAAAAATCCAATTCCACCTTCTATGTGGTCTTATGCAACTGCAACAGCTGCTGTAGAATATAACCTTGAAAAGGCAAATAAACTAATGGCAGAGGCAGGTTTTAAAAATGGATTTGAAACAGAGCTGTGGACTTTACCTGTTTCAAGAGCTTATTTGCCAAATGGAAAAAAATTAGGCGAGTTAGTACAAGCTGATTTAGAAAAAATTGGAGTTAAAGTAAAGCTTGTGACGTTTGATTGGCCAACCTATTTAGAAAAATCTAAGAAAGGTGACCATCAAATGGTTCAATTTGGTTGGATTGGTGATAACGGAGATCCAGATAACTTTATGAATGTTCTTTTAGGTTGTTCGGCGATCAAAGCGGGCAGTAACTATGCCCGTTGGTGTGATCAAAAATTTGACCAGTTGTTGCAAAAAGCAAAGTCAATGACAGATCAAAAAAAGAGAAGCCAATTTTATTTAGAGGCGCAAAATATTTTCAATCAAGAAAAGCCTTGGTTTCCAATTGCTTATGCCAAGCAAAACAAAGTTATTTCGACTTTAGTTCAAGGTTATAAAATTGATCCATTCGGTCACGATAATTTTGAAGGTGTTTCTTTAAAATAAAATGATCGCAAAAATATTTAAAATTTTATTATCTTTTTTATTTATTACTTTGGTCAGTTTTTCGATTATTCGATTAATACCCGGAGACCCCGCGCAGAATATCATCGGAGAGCGAGGGGCTTCGGAAGAAAGGCTGATTGAAATTCGCAAGAATTTAGGTTTGGATCAACCCTTACTGATGCAGTATGGACATTTTGTTTTGAATGCTTTGAAGGGTGACTTTGGTGATTCGATCAGTTCCAAACAACCCGTTATCCAAGAGTTCAAAGTGTTATTCCCGGCCACTTTCGAATTGGCTGCGACAGCGCTGATTTGGTCAAGTCTGTTGGGGATTGGGTTAGGGATTTTTGCAGCTATTCGCCGAAATACTTTTATCGATTATTTGATCGTGTCTGTGTCCACTGTGGGATTTGCAATGCCCGTTTTTTGGTGGGGACTGGTTTGTATTTTTGTTTTTGCTGTTCAGTTTATGTTATTTCCAGTTTCTGGTCGCATTGATGTGATTTTTGATATTCCCTATGCCACGGGATTTTATTTTATAGATGCCATTATCGCAGGTGATGGAGCCGCATTCCTTTCGGCTTGTCGCCACATTGTTTTACCTGCTTTTGTTTTAGGGACGATTCCACTGGCTTTGGTGACACGCGTGACTCGCTCTGCGTTCATTGATATTTCCAAAGAGGATTTCATTCGTACAGCCAGAGCCAAAGGCCTGAGCTCTTCCCAAATTATTTTTAAACATATTTTTAAAAATGCGTTGCCGCAAATTTTGACGGCATTGGGTTTGTCGCTGGGGCACTTACTGACAGGCGCCATCATGACAGAAACACTTTTTTCTTGGCCAGGATTAGGACGTTGGATAGTCACCAGCATATTAGCTCGTGACTATCCAGTTGTGCAGGCAGGGTTATTTTATTCGATGGTTGTTGTGTTTGCAGTTAATTTCACAACCGATGAATTCGTTAAATGGGTGAATCCGCGCTTGAAGGAATCGCTATGAAAAATCTTTTTGCGAATAAAAGTTTTTCGGTTGGTTTTACTTTATTAAGCTTTTTTGCGGGATTGTTTTTGTTGTCTTTTTTGATCACTCCGTTTGGTTACAATCAAGTCTTTGAAGGTCAAACTTTACTGCCCATGCAAAGTCCTTATTTTTTGGGAACCGATGATTTAGGACGGGATTTATTTTCAAGAATTTTAATCGGCAGTCGCTTGTCTTTGGGGATTGGTTTACTTGTTGGATTGTTGTCAGTTTTAATCGGTGCTAGTTTAGGTTTAATTGCAGGATATTTTAAGGGCCGAACAGATTACTGGATCGGTCAGATCATGAATGCTTTACAAGCGCTTCCCAGTCTGTTGCTGGCCTTATTTGTTGTCGCCATTTTAGGTCAAAGTCTTTTAAATACGATTATTTCTGTGACTTTAGTTTCGATACCGGTGATGTTTCGCTTGGTGCGGACAGCTGCGATTGTTGAAGTGCAAAAGGATTATATTGTTTCTGCGCAAGCATTGGGAGCAAGTCCATTGCGTATTTTAAAATCGCATTTACTTCCTAACTGTATGACTCCAATACTTGTTCAAACAGCTGTTTGCTGTAGCGAAGCCATTTTAAATACAGCTGCACTCGGTTTTTTAGGTTTAGGAGTTCCTGCGCCCTATCCGGAATGGGGAACGATGCTGAGTGATGCACGTAACTTAATCGAAACGGCACCACGATTGATGATATTGCCAGGTACTTGTTTGTTACTGTTAATTTTAGGTATGCAATTAATCAGTGATGGTTTGCGTGACCAACTGGATCCCAAGTTACGAAATCGAAGTTAGTTCCACCGTAGTTAGGCGGAATGTCTTTTTTGTATTCCGATGAACATGAGGCCATAAAAATAAAAATTTTGATGAATTGAAATGTGTTTGATTGTACAAAGCATTTCGATATATTCATTTTTCTCATTTTGATACACCAAAGTGACATACTTTTGGTTCAGCCTGGATTCACATTTGATTAAACTGCCCATTCTAGAAAAATTCAGCATCTGTCCAGGCAACGTCTTTCCGTCTAATAGAAATAAACAAGGTGACGTAGTATTTTCACGAACAAATTGGCGTTTGTTGAGCATTGATTTATATCCTAGCAATTTTGATTCCGGCTTATGACGATACTAGTAAGAAATATTGTAAAAAGACTGAACAGGGCACTGTCACAATAGACATTTGGACTTCAGGCTAGCGATTTTTAAAGACAAGTTTCCGATAGGAAAAAAGTGAGATCGATTCTTATTTTAACTGTATTTTTGATATCCACTTTAGCACAAGCTGCTGAAAGTTACTCGGTATTAAAATCCGATCTTTATCCTTTTCTGGATCTGAATGAAATCGAACAAGTTTTATATAGCGAAGGGCTTATTCCATTAGATTCTAAAAAAAATGGTTCATTGACAGGTCCGTTTACAGATCAAATTTTTTTAAATCCACATCAGATACATAATCAATTTGCAGCTGTTAGATTAGATATTTCTTTTAGCAGTCAGAGAAAAATACTGAATCTGGCGGATCAAGAATTTGTGTGTCATGCGCAAACCAGCAGAAAAAGGTCTTTTGCTTTGTACATCCACGGATATTCCTTTAATCAGGTGCAAAAAATTTGTAATCAGTTTCAAAATCAACGCAGCCAATTTTCAAAAATGGAGTTTTTGCAAAAAATCTTTATCTCTCCGGCCCAGGCTGGAACCGATCTGTGTTTGACTCAGCCTGTTGTCATGTTTGCCGTGCAGGGACTTTCGAAGGCATTATCTGAATCTGAAATTGTATCTCGACTCGGTCAATGTTTATCCACGGCTTTAAAATCTGCCACAGGCACAGTGACTGGTTTGGCAGACAGTCTGAAAAACAGCTTTGATCAATTATTAAAAAATCCAACTGAACTATGGAGAGAAGTCAAAAAACAAGTTGTAGCCGTCAAAGATTTTATTGTTCATATCAAAGATGAAATCACAAGCCTCAAACAGGCGCTCACAGATTTAGATTCTGAAATGATTTTACATTTAGGTTGTCAGGTGGCCGGTGAAATCGTTGCTGGTATGGGCGTCGGAGCTCTGACGGGTGCGGGGGTAGCTAAGCTGTCATCCCGATTATTGCAAATTGTATTGAACTTAAGGAAATCAAAAACATTGTTATCCAGATTGAATGATTTGGTTCGTGGAGGCCGGTCAGAGATGGCTAAAAAGGTATTAAGCTGTGCAATTCAGTAACATCATTTTTATTATTTTATTTTCAGTTCAAAGTTGGGGAATGGATTGTCAGCTTTCTAAGTTAATGGCACATCCATCGTTAGCTCAGAATGATCGATTCTGGACAGAACTTGGAAAATTAAAGCCCAATGATGATCGAGCGATCAAAGAACTTATTAAGTCGTTCTCGCCAGAGCTTGTAACGGCAAGTTCTTCGGCTGTACAAACAGCAAATACGGTCAAAAAAGCTGTTGCAGTGACTCATGGAGCTCAAAAAGACATTAAAAAATTAACACCTTCTTTGAAAAAGCATTTTGATGATTATTTAAAAATTGTTAACGAGGAAGGTGTTCACGGATTATTTATCAATCCAGCTAAATGGCATTACGAAAAATTACCTCAATATGGTCCTAATGCTCACAGTGCGCGATTGAATGACGGATACAGAGTTTTATTCGACGTTGCCAAAGATGGATCAGTTA
>DALYIB010000088.1:7753-10113 GCA_031970595.1 Pseudobdellovibrio sp. | reverse complement strand
TGATAGCTCGACTGTTAGCCTTAAATATGAGGTATGAAAGTATAATTTTGACTCTGAAAAGGCAAGTCCATTTGTAAAAAAATAGATTGCTTAATTTTAAGGCATTTGAACTACAGACCTTTTGACGATGTAATTTATTCTAAAAGCCAATCTGTGCTCAACAATTAACGTCACACGAGCTAAAAATTTCCTGCCAAACCCCGAGGAGATCCCAATGAATAAGCTTTTTGTGATTTTAATCTTGTTACTACTTGCAAAAATTCAAACGTTTGCCTGCGATACAAGCTCTCTTCAAAAAACTTTGGTCTCTGAAATTAAAAAAGAACTGAACATAGATTGCAAAGTGACCTCAGTTAATAAATCGAAAAAATCTTTGATTGCCGACTGTGAATCTGGAAAAAGCTATGTCATGAGTGCTGAGAATGGAAAAATTTACTTCCTAACTCAGACAATCAGCAAATATCCCTTCATCACACAGTGCTGGATCGAAGGTTCTTACTCAGAATCCAGCTGCCAAGCCCAGCTTCAACCCCAACAATGTCAAAGTTGGAACATGACCGAGTAATGTCGAATAGTTCTACGAAATAGTGTGTCACTTTGTGAAACATTTTGACACATTCGGGGCCTTAAATCGCATTTATTTGATTTGAAAACTTGGCATTATTGCATTGTGCCTCTTCCTTGGATTGGAAGAAGTATGAATAGATACGTAAGCTCTATGATTGTAATCACGTTCCTTGCACAATTGGCCGGCGCCAAATTGTGTGAAAATCTATTTAAACACGGACAAGAACCTCTACAAATTTTAATCTTACCCAAATCACAGACAAAGGGAGTTTTACAAACTCTTAAAACCGAAGCTTTGGATGAAGCGCGTTTTGATTTAGTTTACATGACATTGGTTGAGCTGAGAGAAGATGGTTTAGAGAGCCTGACAGAATCACAAAAAAAATTACTCATCCAATTTCGCCAGGATATTTCGTTTTTACGCTCGGCATACGAACTGCTTTCAGCAGACCATGAAAGCCCCAAGAAATTTGATGCTTTTGTGAAGGCTTTTGGAAAATTAAAAGATCTTATTTTAATGAATAACACTGATCAATCACGCGAAATGGCTCATCTCGTTTTACAAAATTTCGAAATAAATCAGTTTAAAAAGCTGATCGTTGATAAGCCATTAGCCAGCAAAAAATCAATCCGTTCATATGTTAAAAACACTCTGGAAGAAGTCGAAAGAATCCTTCACAAAAAAGTCACAACTGTCGACAATGTTCATACTGTTAGAAAGTCTCTACGAAATATTTATCGCTATTTAGAAATCCAAAAAGATGTTCTAGAAATGACTCCTGAAGAAATGGATTTATTTAAGTATCAATTAAAATATCTTAAAAAAATCAACGAAGAATTAGGTCAGATTTGCGATCAAAACGCGATGCTGATTCTTTCCGGACATATTAAAAAACACTACCCTTTCACGATCCCTTTACGCATTCATTTGCAGATCGATTATTTTCTGGAAAAATATGAAATTTTATACGCCCACAAAGACCTATTCAAGGAGAGTTTATGAAAAATTCTTTCTTCCGTCCTATCCTGATTTTCTCTCTGATTTTATGGCAGTCTTCCAGTGTTCTAGCTCAGCGCTGCGAAAGTTTATTAACGGAACAAGCTCAAAAAACCACATCTGAATATTTAACTGTCACTGCTGATTCAAGCCTTGAAGGGAAATCGGTTTTGAATTTGACAACTCAGGATTTCAGTGCCAATCCTAAAAAATCAGCCTTGGAAATTATTCGTCGTTCCATGTTGAATTCTTCTTTTGCTGTTCTTGAAAAGAATTTTTTAAATAAAGATAAATTAACTTTAGGCTTTAGTGTCAGTCCAGATCACATCCTAGAAGTTATTTACAGCTCTGAATCCCGACTTGAAGATCAATTTATTATTGAGCAAATCAACCTGAGAACTGTGACAGGATATAAATTAAAAGTAGCGGAAAATATTTTAACCGAAGACGCCTTTGAACTGAAATCTCATCAATTTGATATCGCTAAATATTTACCAGCAGGACAACAAATCAACCTCAGAATTCCAATGGCTATCCGCGGAGATACGCTGAAGCATTTGGCTGATTATGCCAAGTCATTTGATTTATTTTCTAAACAAGAACTCAGACAATTATTTAATGAAAAAACAGAAGCGCAAATTTCACGAGCACTGTTTCTACGTAAGGCTAAAGAACTGTTTTACAAGGTGCTTGTCAAAGAACCATTTAAAATCGTTATTGGCGGAGCGATGATGTTTTCTATTTTAAATGCCGACCGTGTGGTAGATATGGTTCCGACAGATCTATTAAGCAAGCC
>DALYIB010000088.1:0-7743 GCA_031970595.1 Pseudobdellovibrio sp. | reverse complement strand
ATCACGCAACAAGTTCCACTCGAAACTGTCCAATTCGAGCACACGGTTAAAAATGCCCAAGGCCAAGAGGTCAAACTGAAAGTCACTGCCAAAGAAACAACTCAAACTAACAAGGTGGATTATTCGATTGTTCCAGTAAAATAGAAATCTCATTCTGAGACATCTTATTTAAAACTCGGTGTTGGCTGTTTTTGTCACTTTGTAATCGCAATAGACGCTCACAGGATCTGAAAGCTCATTATATTCTTTTAGAAATGCTCTCTTTTTGCATTCTTACGGTTATATGAATAAAAAGCTCATTTTACCGTTAGTTGTATTTTCTTTGATGAGCCAGTCTTTATTAGCTGGCGCGGTGACCTGTACCAGTTTATTTAACAGCGTTCCTGAACAAAGAACTTTGTTACAACAAGTATCCATGTTCATGTTGCGCTTCAAAGCTCAGCCAATGAGCTCGGCCATGGCAAAAAGCCTAACAGGATCTGTTGAAACATTATTGGCAGACACCACTGGTAAAAGAATCGAAAACAAAGCAACCGCTGATACAAACGATGTTACAAACGCCATTGCGAGTTTTAAAAATAAATTACAAAAACTAGGTCTTGATCTGATCGATCGTGACCAACGAATTCCCGGCCGCAGGAATGTGACCTATACTGAATATACGCGCCCCTTCTCTGTAACGACGGCTCAAATGTTACAGATGGGATTTGATGTTCGCCCTGAAATGGCCAAACAACCCGAATCAAAAACAACAGTGAAAATCAGAATTCGTTCCTATGGAACTGTCGATGCGAATAAAAAATCCTTTGGAATTTCTGATATCGAATTTGCCAATTTTACAAAAGAGCGCGCCTTTGTTGAGCTGAAATTCAAAGACCCTAGCTATGCTGGTGCAGTTTTCAAACCTCAAATGTACATGAATAAAAAATATATCCAACTTTTTGGAACCAACGAGTTTGTGGCACGCTTCGAAGAGATCAAAGCTGAAACCTTAGCCCACTTACAGATCTCTGCTAAAAAAACTTTGGACAAAAAATCTGTCGAATCGATGTTGGATTTTGTATACCGTGCTCATTTAGAAAAATTGGACTTATCGATCGCAGCGATCAACTTGTATGAACGCGTCGCTCAATCAGCCGTATTACCCTACCATTCTGACAAAGACTCAGGATTCGACAAAAAATATGGCTCTGTTGATAAAATTGAACTGCAAATGACTTTTGATCAATTGGTTTCATTGTTCATCCCACAAGACGGATATATGGTGGGGACCGGTCGCTATTACCACGCGTATTCACCGGAACAAACAGTGGCAGAATTCAAAACCCCCACAATGATCGCTCATCACTTAGAACGAGCTCAAAAGGCCGCCAAAGCTCAAGGACAAGTGGGTCTCATTGTGACCCCCGAACATGCTAAGGAAATCGACGAGATTTTACCAGGTTTAAAAGCCTATTTTGAAATGATGAACGACGTGATTCAAAAGCGTGATCAACAAAAACGACTCGACAGCGGCAAATGGGGCGTGGCTATTAAAAATATTTCTCAACAAATTAAAGATCAAATTCAAGCCATTATGAATTTCGAGGAAGGACCGATCCATTGAAGTCCATTCAATCCTTCTTTTTTATAACTGTCTTTTCTTGCGCCGTTTTTTCTCAAAAAAACCAAGCGCAGATATGCACATGGCCAGCTGTAAAAACCTTGGAACAAGGCTCAGCAGTGAGTACCTATACTTTTCACTATTGGGACTATGTCAAAAATCATTTTTCAAAATATACAGTCCCCCATTTACAAAAAATTGGAATCGTTGTCGGCGACTATCACTTCAACAATGTGACGATGTACTACAGCGAAACTGAAAAAAAAGTACAATTTGCAGTCGCTGATCTGGACGATGCCGGACAAGCCCCTTTACTCGCCGACTATGCAAAATATATTATATCCATCAAAGAAAAATTCAAAAAAACCAATTTCAAATCTATTTTATCTAGCTACATTGATGGACTTAAGAATCAAAAAAACAACAACATTCCTGTGGCTATACAGAAAATTCAAAATCAAAATCAAGTTTACTTCCAACGCTTAAATACCGATTACGTCAATCGCAAGCTAAACAAAGAGGGCCATCAATTTGAAAAAAAATACGAACTTGATAAAATCAAACATCTTGATGCTAACTACAAACCTCTAGCTGAACAAACTGAAAAAAGCCTAGCAAAAACAATGACTGTTTTAGATTCGGGTTTTAAACTGAATGCTTCAGGGAGCAGCCTTGATTTATTGCGTATTCAATTCCTAGTTAACTATCAAGGCAGCCAACAAATTCTTGAGCTTAAGCAAACACGATGTCCAGGAACGCAACTCTACCAAGCTCAAGCTGCAGCTGAAAAACGTTATAAAGAAGTTCTTCCCGTATTAAACTCAGAAGAATATTGGAAAAACACACGCTTAATTTCATATTTAAATGATCAATTTATTTTCAGAACTAAGCTAGCAAGCCCCATTGAAAACCTCGAGATTGATCGTCTTAAGTCTTCAGAAGCTCAAAACTACGCAGAGTACTTTGCCTATCTGCTTGGGACATTGCACTCGACTCAAGTGAACTCTCCGTTCATTGAACAGCTGGAAGCTCAAATCGACAGCGTCAATGAAAGTATCGATACTTTTGCAAATAACTATTTAGAAAAATTAAAAAAAGATATGAAAGAAAATAAGAGGTTTTTATGAAAAAATCAATTGCTCTGACAACCCTATTACTGACGCAAATGGCTTCCGCTTTGAATGTGAGTCAAATCAGCGGGCAAATCCAACAAAAGATTTCTCCCCGTGGACAAACTGAAATATGTGCCATATCCAACAAATTGATTCCTTCGGCTTATTCGGATAAAGACGCTGAACGCGAAAATGATCTTTGTGCAATTGATTTTTATAAAACACATGCCTTGTGTCCGAAACAAAACTCTACAAATCCAGGTGTTTTAGTAGCTGATTTACTGAAAGGTAAATCCCGTGAACAAACAATGACTTTGTGCAAAGGTCCAGACGATGATTTATCCGTTGAGGCTAAATTCAAAAACAGCATCAGTTGTTCGTATACACCTTCGATTTTAGCTTATTATCATTTTTCAAGAATGTTTAAAGCCGGACGAGTCCCCGTTGCTGTCCTTAGAACCATGGACAAAGAAGAGCATTTAAAAGTAGCTACAGCAGGAAAAGATATGACTCAGGATGGAATCATCATCCACGAAACTTGGGAATCTTTCATCTCTCAGCACGCTAAACTCAATAACGATAAACTATTTGATGATTCTAGAATGTTTGTCTATGGAGCTCTTTCTGAAAATCCTAAAAAAGAATTAAAATACACCGAAGTCAGTGGTGTTGGCAGTTACGATACTCGCTATCAAAGATTCACTCAGCAAGCACCTTATCTGAAAACAGCAGATGCACGCAGTATTGTTGATATTGTCGGCTCTCAAGATATCAAAAAAATCATACCTGTCGTTGTTCAGATGAAAGATGTCAGCGACATGGTTTTAATGGATACATTATTTTCTCAGGACGACCGAATCGGAAACATTCATTTTAAATTAGCTTGGTACACTGTGGAAACGAACCCGCAAACAGGTCAGCTGGATATTAAAAATACGAAATCTAAAGCCACATTGAGCTCTGATAAAAAAACTTGGATTATCCCCGAAGAGGAAAAAGCCATCCAAGCTAAGGGCGGAGTTCTCGTTCGCGAAATGATCATGAAAGACAATGACTGTGGTGTGAACGTCGCTGTACGTTCGAACATGATGAGACAAGTCAATGCCTTAGAAGGTATCAAGCACATGAGCGCTCGTACTTACAAAAAATTTATGGAATTTTACAAAATCGCAAAAAATCCAGAAACTTTAAATTGGATGAAGAAAGAATTACTTTTTACCGATGCCGACCTAGGAACATCGAAACCTCAGCAAGGTAAATCATTCTTAGCGAATCTAGAAAAAGCCAAAAGCATTCTAGTGGCCGGTTGTAAAAGTGGAACTTTAAAATTAGATCTGGATCTTGAAAACTATTTACCAAATGCAACTGCGAAGCAAGTCTCTTGCGAGTAGACGTCATCTTACGCATCAATAAAAAAGGCGCTCAAAGCGCCTTTTTTATTTTCACAATTACTTTTCGTCTTCTTCGTGAGTCGTTGTACTTAAATCTTCCTTCGAAAGCTCTGGAAGAATTTCTTTCTGACCTTTCGGAGGATTTGCTTTTAAATACTCTTTAATTTTTGCTGGGTCCGGGCCTAACAAGGCAAACATATTTTTACCTTCCGTTTTTGGCGGCGCCTCCACAATACAAAGATCCTTTACGTAATCGATCGCTTTATTGATCACTTCAAGACCCATTTCTTGATGGGACATCTCTCGACCCATGAAACGCAAGTTCACTTTCACCTTATCGCCTTCTAATAAAAAGCGACGAGCATGTTTCATTTTTGTTTCGAAATCGTGCTGGTCTGTTCTTGGACGCATTTGAATTTCTTTAATCACAACGATCACTTGTTTTTTACGAGACTCTGCGGCCTTTTTCTTAGTTTCGTATTTATATTTGCCGTAATCCATGATTTTACATGTTGGCGGCTGAGCTGTTGGCCCGATTTCAATAAGATCTAATCCACGATCTTCAGCAATACGAAGTCCCTCTGGAACTGACATGACACCTAACATTTCTCCGTCTTCGCTGATGACTCTGATTTGTGGAGCCCTAATGTCTCTGTTAACTCTAAGTCCGTCTTTGTCTCCACGTTTTTTATCACGATCAAATTTATTAAAACCTTTGTTTCCTTGAAACTGATTAATGGGATTCTCCTTTTGTTATTTTATACTTCTTTAAAATTAGTTGTTAAGTTTCTTAAATTACGGCTGTTAATGACATACTCACAGGCTTTTTCAAATGGAATATTATTGTGTAATGTTCCATCTTTTTCGCGAATTGATACTGTTCCTTGCTCTGCTTCTTTATCACCTACGATAAACATCACAGGAACTTTTTTCAGTTGGGCTTCGCGAATTTTAAAATTTAATTTTTCATTTCGACGATCGAACTCGACACGAACACGCTGTTCTTTTAAACGAGACTCAATTTTTTCGCAGAACGGATTCACCCGATCCGTCACATTTAAAATAACCACCTGAGTTGGATTCATCCACAATGGCAAGTGTCCAGCTGTATGCTCTAAGTAAACACTGATAAAGCGTTCTAGCGATCCCAAAACAGCTCTGTGAAGCATGATCGGACGATGTTCTTGGTTGTCTTCACCTGTGTATTTTAAATCAAACGCTTCTGGTAAATTCGGATCTACTTGAATAGTGCCCGTTTGCCAAGAACGCCCTAAAGCATCGACAAAATGCATTTCTAATTTAGGACCATAGAAAGCCCCTTCACCGGGCGAATATTCAAAGGGTAAGCCCATTTCAGTAATCGCATCGGCTAAAGCTTTTTCAGCTTTGTCCCAGTATTCGTCCGTTCCCATCCGTTTTTCAGGACGAGTCGCCAATAATAATTTATAATTAGGCATGCCTAATGTTTTATAAATTTCATTCAATAATTCGATGAACTTGGCGATTTCCGATTTTAGCTGTTCTAAGCTACAGAAAATATGCGCATCATCCTGACAGAAGGTACGAACACGCGAAAGTCCATGCAACGCTCCTGATTTTTCATAACGATGCAAACGACCAAAATCAGCAATACGAAGCGGTAATTCACGGTAAGAATGTTTTTCCGAAGCAAACAACAAACAGTGCGACGGACAATTCATGGGCTTGACACCATATTCTTTTTCATCGGGTTTAGAAAAATACATATTTTCTTTGTAGTTTCCGTAATGTCCTGATGTTTTAAAAAGTTCGATATCAAAAATTTGGGGTGTAATGACTTCTTGGTAATCGTATTTCAAATACAATTCGCGGATATAGTTCACAAGTTCATTATAAACAACTGTTCCACGACCTGTAAAAAATGGCGAAGCCGGAGCCCATTCATGAAACATGAAAAGACCTAGCTCTTTACCTAACTTTCTGTGATCGCGTTTTTTAGCTTCTTCCAAGTTTTTCAAATACTCATCAAGTTCTTTTTTATCGAGGAAGGCTGTCGCATAAACACGTTGAAGCATTTGATTGTTTTGATCACCGCGCCAGTAAGCACCCGCCACACTCATCAATTTAAAAGCTTTAATTTGTCCTGTGCTCTGAACATGAGGACCGCGACATAAATCAAACCAATTCCCTTGGTGATAAATACCAACTGTCGACTCACCTTTTGTTTCAAGATCCTTAATCAACTCGACTTTGAAGCGTTCTTGCATATCCGAGAAAGTTGAAATAGCTCGCTGGATAGGCCAATTTTCACGAACGATTGGAAGATCTTTTTTCTGCAACTCTTCCATTTTTTTCTCAATCTTTTCAAAGTGTTCTTCAGTGAAGTTAAAGTTTGAGTCGAAGTCGTAATAAAATCCATTTTCAACAACCGGACCGATCGTTACTTTGACTTCTGGCCAAATTTCTTGAACAGCTTGGGCCATTAAATGAGCTGCCGAGTGACGAACGACTTCCAAAGCCTCTGGAGACTTCGTAGTAATAATCTGTAAACGAGTTCCATCCTTCAAAGGAGTTCTGAAATCAATCACTTCCGGTGATCCATTGATTTTTGCGCCTAATGTATCTTTGGCTAAACGAGCTCCAATGGAGTTAGCGACTTCTAAAGTTGATGGCTCGTGATCAAAAGTTTTAACAGAGTTATCGGGCAAAATAATATTTACAGACATACAACACACACATTCTTTATGAAATTTTGAAATAATTTATACATTAGAAGAAAAACAAAAGGATACCCATTAAAAGGTCACGGTCATCAGATTAATCATTGAAAATTGAAGAATTCTCATTAGGTTTAGTATGACAAAAAAAGGGGCTTTTTACAAGCCCCTTTTCAGTTTTAGATTTTAGTTTTAGAGTCGAAACGATCTATAAAACAGATCTGAGTACGTATCTAGGTTAATGCCTAGTACGTTACGTGGTGATTCACAGCCTCGTGCATGCGAGGATCTTTGATCGCAACCACGTTGTTTTTAGTTAAAAACTGAGTCACCATCGCGATAAACAAACCCGCAAAACCTGCAAAAAGTGCGATTTCATAGAAACCAAAAACTGGCGTTCCCTCATTAAAATTAGGGTAAACCAACCAATAGATATCTACGTACTGCATAAGTAATACTAAAATCGATACAGCAACCAAGTTGGCATCATTGCGTTTAGCGTCTCTTGGCAACAAAGCCAAAAATGGCACGATAAATCTGAAGATCAATAGACCAAAAGAAATAACTAACCAACCGCTATGTGAACGCATTAAGTAAAATTCAGTCTCTTCAGGGATATTTGCGTACCAGATTAACATAAACTGAGAAAACGCAATATAAGCCCAAAAAATCGTAAAACCTTTAAGGAACTTACCGACGTCATGTTGATGTTCAACTGTAATGTATCCAGAAACCCATTTAGAGTTTTTAAATAAAACAATCAAAATAGCTAATACAGCCATTGTTGATTGAATCGCACCTGCAAAAGCGTAGATACCAAAAATTGTTGAATACCAACTTGGTAGCAACGACATCAACAAATCGATCGAAAATAATGAAAAGAAGATCGCAAAGAAAGCGATGAATCCTATTGAATTTGTTAAGTTTTTATGTGTTAACTC
>DALYIB010000087.1:0-10139 GCA_031970595.1 Pseudobdellovibrio sp. | reverse complement strand
CACAGTTTTGATCAAGTTCAAAAAATCGATTTTTTCCGAGTGACTTCGAATTTGTCTCTTTTGCCGGGTGCCCTGGATAAGTTAAAATCACTTTTGATTTCTCCCGATGTCCAAGGTCAAAAAGTCGATAAAGCCAAATTTTTAGGAAAGCTTTTCCAAAAACTCAGTGAAATGGGTGGAAATAAAGCGCGTCCAGAGGACAAAGTGATTTTTAAAAATTTGATGACAATGATGGGTGCCGGTGACGAACAACTGGGTCAGCAGATTTATCAGTCCGAGTGCCAAATGCAAAAAAATAATATGAACGGTGAAGGCTCTGGTCAATCTCAGGCCGGAAGCTGGGTCTATGGGACTTATTATGATTGTTTACAGCCATGGACAGAGAAAATTATTAAAACGGCTCGTCAGTTTCCAGGAGCTGATTTGCGTAAACAAAACCGTTTGATGACAGAGTTAGTTTATATTTTAGAAGAAAAAATTCCATTGGGTGTATTACTTAAAACTTTAGACCGCGCCAATTATTTATTTTTCGTCGAAGTCACGGGTTTTAGAACGGGTGACGAGGACGGAGATTTAGGCGTTTACGTCAGTAATGTGCTAGGGGAACCAGAGAAAAAACATCCGTACTCAAATGGTTTAATTAACATTGTAGCTGAAAAATCAAAAATTATTTCTGTCGAGCTTGATCGTACTCAAGCTAGTTTTCAATAAGCGAGGATCCGATGAAATTAAATTTATTTGGAACATTACTCATTTTATCAGTGACAACTTCGACAGGCTTTTCTCAGACTTTGCAATCTGAACTGGGTCGAATGTGGGGTTTGTCAAATTCTGGATCTGAACAAACTTTTGATTTAAATCCTATGCAAACTTTTCGCTTACAAGGCGTTGTGGGACAGGACATTCAACGACTCAGTCCGATCAAGGGACGTGAAATTAAAGTCGCAGTGATTGACACGGGAATTGATAAAACGCATCCCTTTCTGAAAGGTCGGATTTCTTTGCGATCGGCCGAGTGTGCGAACACAGACGCAGCAGTCGATGCGGATGGAAATATGTATCCAGCAGACTGTTCGGGTTGGAGCATCTTAGGTGAAGCGACAACGAATAATGTGATCGGAACTGGACAGTTTTCAGATTCGATTGGTCATGGGACTCATGTGGCAGGAATTGTGGCTGCGGTTTCGCCGAACGCGGTGATTGTTCCGATCCAAGTGATTTCCGAAAGTGATCAATTCAAATTTACTCCGATCAAACCTTTCAGTATCGATTTACGTTCCAAATTTGATTTGTCTCCATCCGAAGATCAGCGTGGTGGTTTTGATTCTTCGAATCCAACTCTGGCGGATCGGATCGCGCGTGCCATTATTTATGCCGTTCATAACAAAGTGGATGTGATCAATTTATCACTAGGTTGGCCACAAGGTTCTGATGCTGAAATCATGCGTGCGGCTATTCAACAAGCTCAGGCTCAGGGGATTATTATCGTTGCGGCTTCTGGAAATGACTCGACAAGTGCTTTATTGCGCCCTTGCCAATACGAAGGCGTGATCTGTGTAGCGGCACATAATCCAGATGGATCGCTTTCTTCATTTTCAAACTATGGCTTCGGAGTAGATATCGCAGCTCCAGGGGCTTCCATTTTGTCGGCGGTACCTATGGAATTTTCTTCGGTTAAAGTTCCTGGTGCTTTTGGAATGGATGTGATGTCAGGAACTTCTCAGGCAGCCCCATTTGTGGCCGGTGTTGTTGCTGAAATGCTTTCTCGTGGATTAAAACCTTCAGAAATTTATCCACGCCTGATTCTGGGAGCTCGTCCAGTGGCCAAAGCCCTTCCTGTGAAAATGGGACCTTTGCATATGCCAGGCGCAGAACTGAAAACAACGCCTTCTCAGAAATTTGTATTATCCGGCCTGCTGGATATGAAAAGATCGATGGCCGTCAAAGAACAACCCTTGATTTTAAATGCTGAAAAAGAAATTGTTGAAATTCCATGGGACAAAAAAAGCAAAGATTTAAAAGCGGTATTGCCTTTAAAAAACTTTTGGAAATCCGTGCGCCAACAAAAAATTTCAGTTGAAGTCGTGCCAGAAACATCCTTGAAGGTTTTTCCAAAAGTCACTTCTGTTCAATTGGCCGGAGATCAAAACCAATGGTCTTCGCAAGACGTTAAAAATTTAACATTAAACTTACAAATCGTGGATGCTGTTAATCCGGCGCAATCGCGCATTCCAAGCGAAATGGGTTTTATTGTTAAAGTGAAATTAGACGGAGTTTTACATCGTCAAATTCTTTTTAAAACAGAAGTGGTTCTGACCTTAGCCAAAGATCAAAAAGATTCGGATTTAACAATGTTACCGATCCAAGGTCAGCGCAGTCGTGGATCTAAATTGTTTTTAGTCGATGAAATTTATGACGGACGCATTGAAAATCGCGACTACTTGTCATTATCCCAGGAAGCCAAAGGTTTTTCTATTTCGCTTTTGCAACAAAACGGAACAAGCTTTAAAGCCTTACCTGCACAGATGATTTCTTTTAAAGGTGAAATTCAAAAAACGCGTCCCCATAGCCGCATTCGTATGGATATCGATGGTGACGGAGTTTCAGAATATATTTTAGGTTTGCAAGAATTCAAAGAATTAGACAGTCAATATGGTTCGACTGATTATGTGATGCACTTTTTTATTTTTGATCAAAATCTGAATTTAAAAAAACAAGCTTCATTTTATGATTCACGCGCTTTAATACCATTAGATTACTCTTGGATCAAAGTGGGTTCAGAACTCCGACCGGCTTGGGTAGGGCTGGGACAACCCGTTCAAAAATCAATGGATATTATGGATTTATGGCAAACGGACGAAGACGAGCCAGTTGCTAAAGTTCAAGATGATTTGCATTTTTATTATTTGGATGAAAATTTCAAACTAGCTGAAGTAGCTTCAGCTCCTGGAACACGGATCGTGGATTTAATCCATACTTCGAACGAACAGGTTCAGTCCGGAGTCATCCCAGTGCTAGTTGCTAAAAATGGGGGAACTGAAATTAAGCCTTCTTATGTGAATCAGTTTTCTATGGGTTGGATCCGAGACCAGAAATTAGTTCAGTTGCAAGCGATTCAGGCTTTATCGCCCGAAAATAACTATCGTAATTTAATTGATACACGAAAAGATAAAGCTCTCAGTTTAGTGACAGATGATAATGAATTTCGTGGGACGTTTTGGTTTGGTTTTGATGCTCATCAAAAACAGCGAATCACAACACTCGATTTCAAAACGATGCAATTTCAAGATCAGCTTGTGGATAGTCAGATTCAATACTTCGATGCACCTCTTCGGATTCGTTCAGCGTATTTAGGTCAAAAACGAAAAGGTTTGTTTTTGATTACGAATACAGAAATTGAATATCATGATTTGCTTTCAAAAAAATCAGTCTCTACCAGTTTAAATAAGTACACTTTCTTTGGAGATGATTTAATCGTTGATTTGCAATTTCCTTTAACGATCGCAGATCAGCAATCCTCCAAAGAAAAATACCCTGCACTTTTTACAACCGAGGGATCTGGTTTAAGTAAAGGGATTCGCATTATGATGCCTTATTTCGATAACGCTGGAAATCCTGTCAGCATGTTGACACCAGCGCGTTTACGTTTGAAAGCGCCACAAGGTTGTAAGTCTTTGGATTACCCAGTGTATTTAGGTCATGGGTATGCGATGGATTATGATTGTGGAACGGGCATTTTAAGAATGAGCTTAAAATATTAACAATTTTTGGTGTCAAAAAAGTTGGTACCAAATTTTGCATAATGTGTTTTGCAAATAAATAAAAACACTTTTGGTGTCAAAATTAAACTTACCGGGGGGTAATATGAATTTAAAGAACGTACTTAAAGGAACTGCAGCAGTTCTGACATTAACAATTCTTTCAGCTTGCGGCGGTGGCGGCGGCGGTGGAAGCACTGGTGGAACACCTTCAAATCCTCCTCCAAGTTCACCAGATATTATCAAATATCCGTATGAAACTGTTTACGGCGATGTTTGTATGAATTCTGAGCCAACTCCTGGTTGTACTTTTTCTCGTCAAACGGGTCAGCGTATCACTGTTTCTGCAGATCCAGTTTATGATTCTCAAGGTTATGGCTCTGATGATTTGTGGTTCGTTAAGTTTGATTCTTCAGGTCGCGCTTCTGTTTATGATGATTTGGGTAACTTTCAATATTATGCAAACCCAAGTCAATTTGCAGGCTTCATCGGTGGGACTACAATTGGTGTAGGACAAACTGGTTTCTTCTGGGAAAATGTCGCTGGTAAAACATACTGGTTTGGTAAAAACGGAGTTCTTTACTCTGCGAACACAGGTGCTTCAAACTACGGTCAAGCCATCAACAATAAAGATGCTGATAAAGCGAAAAATACGAACTCAAAAGCTTTCAACTCGGATAAAAACAAAGCTCTTATCAAAGCGGGTGCTGACAAGTTGATGAAACAATACGGTTTATCGGCTTCTAAAGCAGTCGCTGTTGCTTCAGCTTTAAACTCTTGGGCTGTTATGGGTGCTGAGCGTGGTAAAGTCACGACGGGTGATATGGATAAAACATTCAAAACAGTATTTGGTGTTCAATTCCGTGAAGCTTTAGCGGCTTTCAAAGATTTCCAAAATGGTGATGTTTCAGGTGCTCGTGAATTAACTCAACGTTCTGCGACAGCTTTAGGTTTAAAACCAGATCAAGCTCAAGAATTCGTTAAAGGTATGTACAAAGGTGCTATCGAAAAAATGGGTTACAAAGTGACTGATATCAAATGGTAATCATTTGATCATTCAAATTGAAAAAACTGAAAAGGTCGGATGAAAGTCCGACCTTTTTTATTTTCCCCAAACACTTTCCAACATTTTCAGTCCTTCGGGATCGTATTCAGCAAGTTGAGTTTTGTTAAAAGGATAAAATTCATTAGGCCCAAAATAAGTTTCTGTCAGTTCAGAAAAGTATTCGTGTTCATTTGTGGCCGCATAGGCGCGCATTTTTTTTCCATCCGGTTTCAAGTAAGGAACGCTTTGATATAAATTCTTTTTCATCGCTTGGTTATAGGTCTCGGCAATCAACGGATGGTACCAACCGACATAAAAATACTGATAAGCATGAGCCAGTTCATGAACGGTCATCATTGGCTGGTATTTGATCGACCAAGCCGCAAAATTGGTGACATTTAATACCTCAATATTTCCATAAAGTCTGAGATCCATATTTTCTTGGATCAGCCATTCTTTGGAAACATGTGTGACAACAGCTGTCGATTTTGTCCATTGATTGTCCGTCAGCCAGAATTGAGTTTTCGTTGCTAAAATCTTAAATTTTGAATTTTTTTCTGTGATCAGAGCGATTTGTTTTTTGATCACATCAATTGCTTTGGGAGTATTTGGATTTTTTTCGGCCTTGTCGGAAATATTGATTTTATAACCCAGATAGCTGATCGAGGAATCAGCAAAAGCAAAAGTATTTAGTACAAGAATTCCGATAAAAATAAATAAATTTAAAAAAGCCGACATGAAAATAATTTCGGCTTTGTAAGTGATTATTTAGATGGGTCGAAAGTCCTAAAAATAAAAGCTCAAGTAACCGCGACCGACAAATCCATTTAAATCCGATTGTGTGTTTGAAGTATTCACTCGGCGAAGGGCATAGTTCATTTCTCCGCGTAGGGCGACAGATTGCTTAAATAAAAAGTATTTGATAGCGCCACCGAACTCGATATTCATCAAATTGGCCGTAGATCCATTGGCAAATTGCATTTGTCCGAGTTGTGCGTTCGAAGTCAAACCATAGATCCAGTTTTCGGGAGCTTTATTTTTGATTAAATTCCAATCGAAAAAGCCTCCGACCAAAAGTGTTGAATTGGTTCCTGCGCCGACATCGGAACTGGTATAAGAAAAGCTAGGGCCAAACTCAAAATTTTGTAAGTTCCAGCCGTAAGTACCTGATAGATCCAGTCCGTTTTCCTGTACGTTAGAACCCTTTATCGAAGTGAATTGCAGTCCCAGATTTAAACTGTTTCTGCGATCTTGCAAACCCGCTCTGGGCAATGGATCTAGGGAAATGTCCTCGGTTTGCAACTCATAGGTTTCGCCCGGATTCAGCGTCACGGATGACTCAATGATCGCTTGTTTACCTTTCACTTTTTTAACGGTAATTGTTGCGGCGTAAGTGCTGTAAAATGAAAACAAAATTAAACTTGTCAAAAAGATTCTCAGCATAAAAAATTCCTCTGTCTCATTATGAGAATTATTTTTCGTTTTCTCAAGTCTAGGAATGAGGGCTCCGAAACAACATGTATTGGGGGAAACATGTCAGGACAGTCGAATTGGGGAAACGTGCCTCAGTGGGCTTACGAATCGGTAAGAGCGCTGTTAGAAACGTTAAAGGCCGTAGAACCGACGACATACGAACATTGCTTACGTGTCGGAGAATACAGCCGTAAGCTCGCTCGTGACATGGGTCTGAACGAATACGAACAAAAGCTCGCTCAATTTTCAGGAATGCTTCATGATATTGGCAAAATTGGAATCGATAAAGAAATTATTCTCAAGCCAGGGCGTCTAGAACCGATCGAATACGACATTATGAAAAATCATCCCGTCATGAGCGAAACAATTGTGAAGCCACTGGCGAGTCATGCGTTTTTCTCGCAAATTTTACCAGCGATCCGTGGTCACCACGAACGTATGGATGGAGAAGGTTATCCAGACAAAAAAATCGGAAATGATATCCCCCTGATCGCTCGGGTTATTTTAATCGTTGATACTTTCGATGCCATGGGTGAAGATCGCGCTTATCGAAAAGGTTTGCCCGAGGAAATTATTTTTGCAGAATTAAAAAGATGCAGCGGAACTCAATTCGACGCAGATTTAGTTAAAATATTTTTACAAGCGCAGCCTCATTGGAAAGAAGAGTTCGATCAAGAGGCGTATCACACGATCATACGTAAAATAGCTTAAGTCTTCCGAAATATAATTCAGAAGACTTTCTTTAAAAAATTACTTTCTATTAGTACTTTCGAAAATTTTATCGGCTGATTTAGCAATAAAACCTTGATACAGTTGTCCGTTAGTCATTGGATAGCGTTTGGCAAATTCATAATAACAAGCCGGAATTGAAAATTCACCATCTGAAAATTTCAAAGGGCGATGTTCAGCCATCGTCGAGCTTTGTTCTAGAAGTTCTTCCGGAGTCCCTTTGATTTCACCACCAGATGTGTTCAGCTTATGTCCTTTGTCCTTCAAAAATTGATTTAATTTTTGAATGTCTTGAAAGTTTTTAAGCTGGTTGATGTTGACTGTGAAGTGGTTCGGTCGAAACCCATAAGCATAAACCCAACTTGCGTATTCGCTCTCATCGGCTAACTTCAAATAAGTTTGGTGATCAGCGGCCCAGGATCTGCCGCTGAAAACAAAGTCTTCGTTTTGGATTTTTTGAGTTGGAATTTGTTCGACAATGTTTTGGATCACTTGTTGAGTGTAGGTCGACATTTTTTCAATTTCTAATTCGGAAATAAAAATTTTCGGCATCAACGGATTCGTATTCTCGTAATGCTTGGCGTACAATTTTTTTTCTTTGAAAAAGTATTCGCCTTTTTCTTGATAACCGTACTTTGTAAAATGTTGAGCCAAAGAAGCAATCCCTAGCTTGGGGTGATTGAACGTTCTAAGCGCAATATGATCATTTGAAACAACCTCACCTTGTGAAGTTAAGAGGTTATAAATGGTCTGAGCCTGTGGGTTCATTTGGCAGTAGTCGACCCACATTTTTTGTAAATAATTCTCGAGATTTTGAGAGGAATTGTTGTTCGTCATAAGCCATCCTTTATTTGTTAAAATTATAGATGAAGTTTTTTCAAATATCCTGACAAAAATGGTTATACCGCACCATTTCATTGACTCTGAATGCGCCTCATTTTTAGATAGCTGGATGTATTTAAAATTACTCTATAAAATCACATTCAGTTTTGTGTTTTTGCAAGCTAGTTTGGCTTTAGCTCAAGAATCTAAAGCCAGTCTTCCTTCGTCAACGACGATAACGTCTTTTGAACAACTGCCCCTTCAGCCCGGCGTTAAGAAGTATCAATTGGGAGCTTCAGTTTTTTCATACAATTATTTTAATGGTAATGATGTTTTAAATCGTTCAGAAAATGAATATGGTTTAAGCTTCAAGTATAACGATCAATCAGCCTCTGTGGTTAAAAAAGCAGATATTCGTTTTGGTGGATATCCTAAAAATAAATTTAGTTATTTTGCTGTTCCTGAGCTTTATATCGCGAACTCTTCTCAAAATGCTTTTCAATGGACTCTTGGTCGAAAAGTCGCAAGCGGTTCAGAAATTGATCAAAGGTTCAATTTGGGGCTTATTAATCCCGTTTTAACTCAAGATTATATTCATTACGAGTCGCAGGGGCTTACAGGGCTTTCAGCGGTCTATACGGCATCTTACTTTAAATTGGGCTTTGGATTTATGGGTCTCTATGTACCTAATCAAGGCCCCATGGTTGAAGAAGATAATGGTCAAATTATAACTGCAAATCGTTGGGCTAAAAAACCTCCGGTTCAATTTGCATTTAATAATCAAAATAAGGCTATTGTATATTCTATTAAGGATTACAAATTTGAAGACATCATTTTCAATTCAGGAGCCCGCGCTGAGCTTGCTTTGGGGCAAAAGTCAGAAACACCTGTTTTAAGTTTATCGTATTCTCGACAGCCGATTAACGAAGTCGTTCTTGCACGTGAAACATATGCCAATTTAGATATTATCGGGCAAGTTCAGTTAGCACCTGTTGTTGTTTATACTAAAAATGTAACAGCAGATTTAAGCTATAAAAAAGGGGCTGCGACCTATTTTGCTTCGTTTATTCAAGACGCTCCAGAAAACAAGTCAGCACCAGAATATCATTCAATACAAAATTTAGAAGGTATTACCGGCTATGCTATGGGCCTTGAATATCAAATAGATAATAAATATTTTCATAATTTAATTTCTGAAATTTCTGCTGCTGAATTTTACGGTGGTAAAATTTCTGATTTAAACAGTGATGGAGGCGAAAATATATTTACTTTCACTAAGCAACGTTTGCAATTTACACGCCCATTGCAATTTAAAGTGCAGTCCGACTTTAATGTTCTAGGTCAAAAAAAGTTAACGACAGTTGTTAAATGGCTCTACGATCAAAAGCAGCGCGGAACTATGTTCTCGGGGCAGTTAGCTCTTCAACAAACTCAAGCTTTGCAATTAAGCTTGGGGGCAGATGTTTTGGGTAAAGATGATGAAAATCTTAAAGATGAACTTTTTTTAGATCAGTACAAATCAAACGATCGCGTTTACGGTGGGATGGTTTATGTATTCTAGTCAAAGATTATGGCTTGTCGCCTTATTATTGTTAGTTTTGTCTTCTTGTGGCTTTAAAATTGGCGAAGAACCACCACAGGTGCAGGTGGCTGAATTTAAGAACACTCAATGTTTAAACAAAGCTATTGATGATTTAAAAATATTTTTTGACGGAAAGGCTTCCGATCAAAATGTGGATCTTGCTTTTCGCTGTATTTCACAGGTCTTAATTGCATTTAAAGATAATGTTAACGGTGCTAATCGCGAGTATTTTGAAATGGAAGAGCTGGCTTACTTCGTTGATAGTCAATTCTTGAAAGGCCAGCACTCATTTACGCCCGAATATCTCAAACAAATTTTGAAGTTAAAATATGTTTTGTTGGGCGGGTCGCAGAAAATAATTTCTAAACGTGATATTCAAAGTTTATCTGATTTAGTAAATCGACTTCGCCCAGAAATAGTGAAACTCAATTCTGAAATGAAAATTATTTTAGGTGATTGGGATTGGAGCGGATTAAGTAATGAAGAAAAAGAAGCTCGATTTTTACAGTCGAAAATAAAAGCTGCGCAATTTTTCAAAATTCTTTCAACCGAATTTGAAAAAAATGGAAAGCCCTATGAGGCTGCCGATCTTTTTGGTTTTATTAAAGAAACGGCTTTATTTGCTAAGGCTGACTCGTCAACAATTGACAAGGTTAATAAAGCTCAACCGTTTTTGATCAACTTTAAAAAATACTTAGTTGGCAATGGAACTGAGATTCAGTCAAAGGAT